>NZ_VWNA01000003.1:600000-833082 GCF_009600605.1 Segnochrobactrum spirostomi
AGCCGAACAATTGCAGCACGTTCGGCCTTGCGTCGTCGATGATCCGCCGGAGGCCGCGGATCGAGCTTTGGAGCTCGCCCGCCACCGTCTTGATCGCCTCGCCTGAGACATGTCCGCGGTCGCCGAGCTGCTCGAGCCGACGGGCGAGCCGCGTCAGGTCGGCGAGCGTCTCGTCGTGGAGGTCCATGCCGATGCGCTGGCGCTCGCGCTCGAGCGCCTCGGTGAGCTTCTGGGCGCTCTCGCGCAGCCCCTCCTCGCGGGCCCGCGCCTCGGCCTCGATCACGGCGGAGCGGTGCGCCTGCTCGCTGATGCGAAGGGCGTGAAAATAGGGCGCGAGCAGGTCGGCGACGTGCTGAGCGACGCCGATGTCGGAGAGCGTGTAGAAGCCCGCGACATGCGTCGAGGCCGACAGCGCGCCGAACACCGTACCCTGGACCCGGAGCGGCACATGGAGACGGGAACGCAGCCGCTCGTCGAAGATCGGATGGTTGAACGCCCCCTCGAACTGGAAGCGCTCGTCGGTCAAGGCATCTTCGGTCAGGATGAACGGCACCTCGCCCCACAAGACCGAGCGGATCGGGCTGAAGCGGGCGGCGACCGGATGCTCGTGCCAAGCGCCCCAGCGGGTGTGCAGCCCCGTCTCGTAGGCCGCCACCACCTCCTGATCGACCACGAGAATGCACACGTCGAGATGGTCGTGGGGGAGGATCTGGGCGATCTCGCGGGAGACGGCGTGGATGACCGGCTGAAATTCCGTTTGGCCGGCGATGGCGCGCGAAATCGCGAGGACGTGGCTGAGCATGTCCTCGGGCCTGATCGACGGGCGCTCGACCATCGCCATATCCTCCGCCCTCGTTCCTCCCGGCCGCGGATCGCGGCCTTGTCCCGCACCGCGGCGCGGGACGTGCGCCACTGCGGGGCGGCGTCTTGTTGCGCCGACACGTAGCATCGTCAGCCAGCCGGGACCATCCTGGCTTGCGGGAACCCGCAAGATCGACGCGGGCGGCCGCAGCTTTCGTGCGCTGACCGCCGCTGACGCCGCGCCTTCGAGTTGTCAATCTGGCAATCAAGCACCCTCACGAGGTGCAGCGGACGGCGACCCGATCGCGGGCGGCGACCAACAACGAAAATCGATCCCGAACGGGGACGATCACAGGGAAGGAAACCACGACGATGAGGAAGGCTTCGATTCTGGCCTCAGTGGCCGTTCTGTCGCTGCTCGCAGCTCAGGGTGCGCAGGCGGGCACCGCGGACAAGCGCATTGCGCTCTCCAACAATTATGCCGGCAATTCCTGGCGGCAGGCGATGCTGCAGAGCTGGCAGAAGGTCACCTCCGAAGCGGTGAAGGCCGGAATCGTCGCTGCGGCCGATCCCTTCACGACCGGCGAGAACCAGGCGACCGAGCAGGCCGCCCAGATCCAGAACCTGGTGCTGCAAGGCTACAACGCCATCGTCATCAACGCCGCCTCCCCGACCGCCCTCAACGGTGCGGTCAAGGAAGCCTGCGATGCCGGCGTCATCGTCGTCTCGTTCGACGGCATCGTCACCGAGCCGTGCGCCTGGCGCGTCGCCGTCGATTTCCGCCGCATGGGCGCGATCCAGCTCGATTATCTCGGCAAGCGGCTGCCCGACGGCGGCAAGCTCCTCGAAATCCGCGGCCTGCCCGGCACCTCGGTCGACGAGGAGATCCACGCCGGCATCGAAGCGGGCGTGAAGGCGCACCCGAACTTCTCGATCGCCTCCTCGGTGCAGGGCGACTGGACCCAGACGGTGGCGCAGAAGGCCGTGGCCGGCGTGCTGCCGAGCCTGCCGCCGATCGTCGGCGTCGTCACCCAGGGCGGCGACGGCTACGGCGCGGCGGAAGCCTTCAAGGCCGCCGGCCGTCCGACCCCGCTCATTATCCTCGGCAACCGCCAGGACGAGCTGCAATGGTGGAAGGAGCAGCGCGACGCCAACGGTTACGAGACGATGTCGGTCTCGATCGCGCCGGGCGTCTCCACCTTGGCCTTCTGGGTCGCCCAGCAGATCCTCGACGGCAAGACGGTGCCGAAGGATCTGACGGTGCCGTTCCTGCAGATCAACCAGGCGGACCTCGACGCGGCCCTCAAGACCACACCGGCCGGCGGCGTCGCCAACGTCGAATACACCCTCGAAGACGCCCAGAACGTGATCGGCAGCACGAACTGAGCCGGTCGCGGGCCCTTCGCGGGCGCCACCACTGGCTTCGGCCGGCGGTCGCCCCGGGCTCCGTTCCTCCCGGAAGACTGCGGACCCGAGCCTCGCGGCGCGGGTCCGCCTTTTCCGGCACCGTTCGAATCTCTCGTATCGTCGCAGTCGGAGGGCGAAGTGCCCATTCCTCCGGGAGGCATGACGGATGGGTGAACCGCACTCCGCTCTCATCCGGCTCGCCGGGATCGCCAAGTCGTTCGGGGCCGTGATGGCGCTGCGCGGCGTCGATCTCGCGATCGATCGCGGCGAATGCGTCGGCCTCGTCGGCCACAACGGTGCGGGCAAGTCCACGCTGATGCAGGTCCTCGCCGGGACGCTGAAGCCGGACACCGGCGCGATCACGGTCGGCGAGCGCGAGCCGGTCCCGGGCTACGGCGTGCAGGACGCCCAGGGCTGGGGCATTCGCTGCGTGTTCCAGGAGCTCTCGCTCTGCCCGAACCTCACGGTCGCCGAGAATGCGCGCATCCGCCATCCCTCGCTCAAGGGTCCCGGCTGGCGCCGCCGGGCCGCGGCGCTCATTGTCGGCGAACTCGATCGCATCTTTCCAGGCCACGGCATCCGACCGTCCGACCTCGTCGGCGACCTCACCTTGGGGCGGCGCCAGATGGTGGAGATTGCCTCAACCTTCGCCGTCTCGACCGGCCGTCTCGATCTCATCATCCTCGACGAGCCGACCTCGTCCCTCGACCAGGTGGTCGCCCGCCAACTGCTCGATCATGTCCGGCGCATGACGGCGGAGGGGTGCAGCGTCATCCTGATCTCCCACATCCTCGGCGAAATCCTCACCACGACCGACCGCATCGTGGTCATGAAGGACGGCGCCGTGGTGGAGGCGAAGCCGGCCCGGGACTACACCCGGGAAAGCCTGGTCGCCGCCATGGGCACCATCATTGACGACGTCACGCGCGCAACGGGCGGTCCGGCGCAGCCGGCCGCACGCCATGACCCGGCACCGGCCAAGACGGAGCGGAACGGCCCGGTGGTCGTCGAGGCGAACCCGCCACGCCAGCGCAACGGGCGCAGCCTCGTCGCGCGCAAGGGCGAGATCATCGGCCTCGGCGGTCTCGCCGGCCACGGCCAGACGTCGATGCTGGTTCTGATCCACGATGCCGCCGGCCGCCGCACCCGGTTCGCCAGCGTCGCCGGCAAGGTCGCCTTCGTCGCCGGCGACCGCCAGACCGACGGCGTCTTTCCGCTCTGGTCGATCGGGCGCAACGTCACCATCCGCTCGCTCGGCGCAATGCGCCGCTTCGGCCTCATCGACGCGAAGGCCGAGCGGGCGATGGAGAGCCGCTGGAAGGAGCGGATGGCGATCCGCACGCCGGACATGGACAACGGCATCCTGACGCTGTCCGGCGGCAACCAGCAGAAGGCGCTGTTCGCCCGCGCCCTCGCCTCCGATGCGGACGTGATCCTGATGGACGACCCGATGCGCGGCGTCGATATCGGCACCAAGGAGGAGGTCTATCGGACCATCAAGGAGGAGGCCGCCCGCGGCCGCACCTTCCTCTGGTACACGACCGAGTTCGAGGAACTCGAACACTGCGACCACGTCTACGTGTTCCGCACCGGAGTTCTCGTCGCCGACCTCCCCCGCAGCGAGCTCAGCGAAGAGCGGGTTTTGCAATCCTCCTTCGAGGAGGCCGCCGCATGAGCGGGCACGCCGGTCCTCTGCCCTCCGCGCCGCTCCGCCTGCCGGCGCTGCGCTCGCTCCTGCCGATCGCCTCGCTCCTCATTTTGATCGCGGCGATCGCGATCATCCGGCCGAACGCCATCAGCTATTTCGGCTTCAACCTGATGCTGAACCTGGCGCTGCCGATCGCCTTCGCGACCATCGCCCAACTCTGCGTCATCACGGTCAACGACCTCGACCTCTCGATCGGCAGCTTCGTGAGCTTCGTCGCCTGCATCGCCGCGACGGTGCTCCACGACGAGCCGCTCCTCGGGATCGCGATCCTGATCGGCGCGATTGCCGTCTATGCCGGGATCGGCGCGCTGATCCAGGTGCGCAACCTGCCGTCCATCGTCGTCACCCTCGGCATGTCGTTCGTCTGGCTCGGCGCCTCGGTGATGGTGCTGCCGACGCCCGGCGGCTCGGCGCCGGACTGGCTGCGCTTCGTCATGAAGCTCAAGACTCCGCTCGTGCCGTTCGCCATCATCGCCGGCATCGTGCTCGCCTTGGTCGTGCACCTCGGCCTGATGCGCTCGGCCGCCGGGGCCGTGCTGCGTGGGGCAGGCGGAAATCCGGCGGCGATCGCCCGCGCCGGCTGGTCGCTTCTGCGGGCGAAGGTCACGATGTTCGCCCTCGCCGGCTTCTTCGGCGTGCTCAGCGGCCTCTCGCTGGTCGGGCTCACCACCTCGGCGGATGCCAACATCGCGCTGCGCTACACACTGCTCTCGATCGCCGGGGTGATCCTCGGCGGCGGCGAGTTCGTCGGTGGCCGGGTCTCGCCGATCGGCGCCGTCATCGGCGCCATGACGCTCACCCTCGCCGGCTCGTTCCTGTCGTTCATGCGGATTTCGCCGGATTGGCAGATCGGCGCCCAGGGAGCGATCCTGATCGTCGTGCTGGCCTTGCGCGCCGTGGCGAACCGGCTCGAAGGGGCGCGCCCGTGACGCTCCATCCCCCCGCGGCCCGGCGGACCGGCAGCCGGCCGGCGGGCTATGCTCGCCCGGCCACGGAACTACTCCCGGACATGCGCACCCGTCTCGCCGCCTTCGCCCAGCGCTCGCCTTGGATTCTCTCCTTCGTCGCCGCCCTGGTGATCTTCCTCGCGACGACGGCCTTCACCGCCGGCGTCGGCGCCGGCCAGATCGCCGGGACGGCAGCGACCTTCGCCGCCTTCTACGTGATCGCCGGCCTCGGCCAGATGTTCGTCATCACCATGGGGCCGGGCAATGTGGATCTCTCGATCCCCTCGACGATCGCGCTCGCCGGCGCCGTGGCGATGAAGGTGATGGCGGGCTCCAACGCCCTGATGCTGCCGGGGATCGCGGCGGCGCTGGCGACCGGCGTCGCGGTCGGCTGCTTCAATTATGCCTTGATCCGCCTGCTCTCGATCCCGCCGATCATCGCCACCCTGTCCGGCAGCTTCCTCGTCCAATCGACGGCGATCGCCTATGGCCGCGGGCTCAACATCAAGCCGCCGCCGATCTTCGCCGACTTCGCGACCGGCAAACTCGCGGGCGTTCCGCTGATCGCCGTCGCCACCGTCGTCGTCTGCGTCGTCATGGCGGTCGTCCTGCACCGCACGGTGTTCGGCCGCTCGGTCACGGCCATCGGCCAGAACATCCGAGCGGCGCGGCTCGCCGGGGTGCGCGTCGATGCGGTGCGCTTCGCAACCTACGTGCTCTCGGCCACCCTCGCCGGCTTCTGCGGCGCGATGCTCGCGGGCTTCTCCGGTGGCGCCTCGCTCAACATGGGCGAGGAATATCTGCTCGCCTCGATCGCCGTCGTGGTGATCGGCGGCACCTCGGTCGCGGGCGGCTTCTCGAACGTCGCCGGCCTCTGGGGGGCGGCTCTGTTCCTCTATCTCCTGGTGACGATGCTCAACACCTTCGGCGTCGGCTCCGGTCCCCGCCTCGTCCTTACCGGCCTCATCATCATCGCCGCGATCACCCTCGCGGGCAGCCGCAAGACGGGGCGCGGCTGACGCCGCCCCGCACCGACCGACCCGCGCCCACCAATCCTTCCTCCCGACGCGTAGCTTCGCCATGAACGCTTGTCCGACGGCCGCCCCCTCATCGTTCGAGACCCGTTCGAGGTCGTCGATCCGCGTTTCCGCGCGCTCGCGCTGCCGAACACCCATATGGACGTGCTCTATTCCGGGTGCCGTTGGGCCGAGGGGCCGGTCTGGTTCGGCGATCACGCATGCCTTGTCTGGAGCGACATCCCCGAAAACCGCATGCTGCGCTGGGACGCCGCAACGGGCGTCAGCCTCTTCCGCAGCCCGTCCGACCATTCGAACGGCAACACGCGGGACCGCCAGGGCCGCCTCGTCACCTGCGAGCACGGCCGGCGCCGCGTGACCCGGACCGACCATGACGGCCGCATCGCCGTCCTCGCCGATGCCTACGAGGGACGTCCGCTCAACGCGCCGAACGACGTAGTCGTGCGCTTGGACGGGTCGATCTGGTTCTCAGATCCGACCTACGGGATCATGGGGCACTACGAGGGCTTTCCCGGCGCGCAGGAACAGCCGACCCGGAACGTCTACCGGATCGATCCGGCCACCGGCGGCCTCGCGATCATGGTCGACGATTTCGAGCAGCCGAACGGGCTCGCCTTCTCGCCCGACGAGCGCGTGCTCTATGTCGCGGATTCGAGCCGCAGCCACGACGGCGGCAGCGGCCACCACATCCGGGCGTTCGACGTCGTCGACGGGCAGCAGCTCTCCAACGGCCGCATCTTCGCCGTCATCGAGCCCGGCCAGCCCGACGGCCTCAGGGTCGATGTCGCCGGCAACGTCTGGACCAGCGCCGCCGACGGCGTCCACGTCTACGCGCCGGACGGCACGCTCCTCGGCAAGGTTCGCGTGCCGGAAACCGTCGCCAACCTGACCTTCGGCGGGCCGAAGCGGAACCGCCTGTTCATCACCGCCACGACGTCGCTCTATGCCGTCTATGTCGGCATCCAGGGGGCGGTGTGAGCGCCAAGCGTCGATGGATCAGCACCGCACCGTGGGACGGCCCCCTCGCCGGCGCTGCGATCGTCGCAACGGACGGCATTGAGATAAGCGCGGCACATCAGAACCAGTTGGCGGTGCACGGCGGCGGCCTCGCCGACGGGCAAGTCGCGTTCGAACACGCTGCGGACGGTGCCGAAGATGGCGGTCAGCAGGGTGAGATTGACGGTTTCCAGATCGTCGAAGACGGCATCAGGACTGCTGGCAAACATCACCGTCGTCGCCGCATCCACGCGACGGCTGAAAGCTTCGATCAGCGGCGCGTTGTCGATCTCCACGACGGAACGGTAGAGGGCTCGGGTGACATCGGCCCGCTCAGTCTTGGCTTCCCAATAGGTTGTAACGAGATCCTCGACCATTCTCTCGATCGAGGCGGCGTGCGCGGCGCGACAGGCGGCCTCGATCTTGCCGGCGACGATATCGAGATACCGCTCGTTCAGGGCATAGAACAGCGCCTGCTTGTGCGGGAAATATTGGTAGAGGCTGCCGACCGATACCCCCGCCCTCTCGGCGACCCGCGTCGTCGTCAGCCGGTTCGGCCCGACGGCGAGTAAAACCTGAATGGTCGCCTCGAAAATCGCGTCCACGGTCGCCGCCGCGCGGGCCTGACGCGGCCGTTTCCGTGGCTCCAGGAGGATGGGGCGAACGGGCGCCATAGGCGAATCCCAAAACCGAACGATCCTTCATATCTTAGACGCCATCCGACACGGCAGACCAGACATCGCAGGCATCGATACCAGGGCGCCGCCCCGACATGACGGGCGGCCCATGGCGTGCGCCGGCCATTCAACGAAGGATTTCCCCATGACAGACATCGATAGGATCGCCCTCGTCACCGGCGCGAACAAAGGCATCGGGTTCGAGATCGCCCGCCAACTGGCGGTCGCCGGCGTTCGCGTGATCCTCGGCGCACGCGACGCCGGGCGGGCGCGGACTGCCGTCGATCGTCTCGCGGCGCAGGGGCTCGCGACGCAATCCGTGCCGCTCGATCTCAACGACCCGACGAGCATCGCAGCCGCCGCGGCGGCGATCGACGCCGAAAACGGCAAGCTCGACATTCTCGTCAACAATGCCGGGATCGTCGATCCTGCGGACGGGGCGCCGAGCGCGTCGGCGCCGGACGCGGTCCGCCGCATCCTCGACACCAACGTCGTCGGCACGCTTGCGGTGACCCAGGCGATGTTGCCGCTGCTACGCCGATCGCCGACGGGCCGCATCGTCAATCTGTCCAGCTCGCTTGGCTCGCTGACGCTGAACGGTGATCCAACGTCGCCGTACTACGCCGCCCGCCTGATCGGCTACAACGCTTCGAAGGCGGCGCTCAACATGCTGACGGTGCAACTCGCCGAGGAACTCCGCGGCACGCCGATCGTCGTGAACTCCGTCAGCCCCGGATACGTGAAGACCGACCTGACGGGGCACACGGGCTACATGACCGCCGAAGAGGGCGCGAAGCTGCCCGTCCATTACGCCCTGCTCGGCGCGGACGGGCCGTCCGGCCGGTTCGTGGGGCCGGACGGTCCAACGCCCTGGTGACGCAACGCCACGGCCCGCGCCGACGCCCCGCTCAGCGCCAGCCGAGCGCGGGGGCGACGTGGGTCAGGATCGCCTCGATGACGTGGGCGTTGTATTCGACGCCGAGCTGGTTGGGCACGGTAAGAAGCAGCGTGTCGGCTTCCGTGATCGCCTCGTCCGCCCGCAATTGCTCGACGAGCTTGTCCGGCTCGGCGGCGTAGGAGCGGCCGAAGATCGCCCGGGTCTTGTCGTCGATGTAGCCGACCTGATCGGCATCCTCGCCGTCGCGGCCGAAATAGGCGCGGTCGAGGTCGTTCGTCAGGGCGAAGATGCTGCGGCTGACCGAGACGCGCGGGGTGCGCTCATGCCCCGCCGCCTGCCACGCCGCGCGGTAGGCGCGGATCTGCTCGGCCTGCTGGATGTGGAAGGGCTGACCGGTCTCGTCGGTCTTCAGGGTCGAGCTCTGCAGGTTCATGCCGTGCTCGGCCGCCCAGATCGCGGTCGCGTTCGACGACGCGCCCCACCAGATGCGCTCGCGCAGGCCGTCCGCATGCGGCTCGAGGCGCAGGAGACCCGGCGGGTTCGGGAACATCGGGCGCGGATTGGGCTGGGCGAAACCCTCGCCCTTGAGCAGTTCGAGGAAGACTTCGGCGTGGCGCCGGCCCATGTCGGCGTCGTCCTGGCCGTCCGCCGGCGCGTAGCCGAAATAGCGCCAGCCGTCGATCACCTGCTCGGGCGAGCCGCGGCTGATGCCGAGCTGGAGCCGCCCGCCGGAGATCAGGTCCGCCGAGCCGGCGTCCTCCAGCATGTAGAACGGGTTCTCGTAGCGCATGTCGATGACGGCGGTGCCGATCTCGATGGTGCGCGTCTTGGCGCCGACCGCGGCGAGCAGCGGAAAGGGCGAGGCGAGCTGTCGGGCGAAGTGGTGGACGCGGAAATAGGCGCCGTCCGCTCCGAGCTCTTCGGCGGCGACCGCGAGGTCGATCGATTGCAGAAGTGCGTCGGCGGCAGAGCGGGTCCCGGAGCGGGGCGACGGGGCCCAATGGCCGAACGAGAGGAAGCCGATCTTTTTCAAAGGTCACCCGGTACTGGCTGATGTGCCGGGGACGTTAGGCGCAAACGCCGCGCGCCGCCATTCGCGCTCGCGTGTACGCGCCGTTCCGCGGAAGCGCACAATGGCGGGGCCCTCACGAGAAAGGGCCGCTGACAATCTCAGTCCCTGCGCGTGGGAAACGACCCTCGCGCGATACGCGAAATTTAGCTCTTAATAAATTGATTCAAATAATTTTTATCAAAGCGGGAGGTGCCCGGCCGCCGCCCCTTTTCCAGGGCGGCGGCCGGAGATCGTGGGATCAGAGGAGGTCGAAGCGATCGAGGTTCATGACCTTGGTCCAGGTCGCGACGAAGTCCTTCACGAACTTCTCGTTGGCGTCGGCGCTCGCATAGACCTCGGCAAGCGCGCGCAGCACCGAGTTCGAGCCGAACACCAGATCGACGCGGGTGCCGGTCCACTTGAGTTCGCCCGACTTGCGGTCGCGGCCTTCGTACAGCTCGTTGGAGCCGCCCGCCGGCTTCCACTGGGTGCTCATGTCCAGCAGGTTGACGAAGAAGTCGTTCGTCAACGCGCCGGCGCGGTCGGTGAGCACGCCGTGGGTCGCCCCGCCGACATTGATGTTGATCGCGCGGAGGCCGCCGATCAGCACCGTCAGCTCCGGCGCGGTCAGGGTGAGGAGCTGAGCCTTGTCGATCAGCGCCGCCTCGGCCGCCATCGGCAGCGTCGGCTTCTGATAGTTGCGGAAGCCGTCCGCGAGGGGCTCCATCACCTCGAAGGCATGGACGTCGGTGTTCTCCTGCGTGGCGTCCGTGCGGCCCGGTGTGAACGGCACGGTGATGTCGTGACCGGCCGCCTTCGCCGCCTGCTCCACGCCGACGCCGCCGGCGAGCACGATGAGATCGGCGAGCGAGATCGCCTTGCCGCCGGCCAAGCCGGCGTTGAACGCCGTCCGGACCCCTTCGAGGACCTGAAGCACCTTCTGCAACTGAAGCGGCTGGTTGACTTCCCAGTCCTTCTGCGGGGCGAGGCGGATGCGCGCCCCGTTGGCGCCGCCGCGCTTGTCACCGCCGCGGAACGTCGACGCCGACGCCCACGCCGTGCCGACGAGTTCGGACACGGTGAGGCCCGCGGCCGCGATCTTCGCCTTGAGCGCGGCGATGTCGGCCGCGTCGACCAGCGGGTGATCCACCGGCGGCACCGGGTCCTGCCAGATCAGCACTTCCTGCGGCACTTCTGGGCCGAGATAGCGGGCACGGGGGCCGAGGTCGCGGTGGGTCAGCTTGAACCAGGCCCGGGCGAACGCGTCGGCGAACGCCTGCGGGTTCTCGAGGAAGCGGCGCGAGATCTTCTCGTAGATCGGGTCGAAGCGCAGCGACAGGTCCGTCGTCAGCATGCGCGGCTTCTGCTTGCGGGTCGAGTCCTGGGCGAGCGGGATGTCTTCCGGCGCGTCCTTGGCTTCCCATTGGATGGCGCCGGCGGGGCTGCGGGTCTGCACCCACTCGAACTTGAACAGGTTCTCGAAGAAGAGGTTGGTCCACATCGTGGGGTGCTGGGTCCACGTCACCTCGATGCCGCTCGAGATGGTGTCGCCGCCCGCGCCCGAGCCGTAATTGCTGAGCCAGCCGAGGCCCTGGGCTTCGAGACCGGCCGCCTCCGGCACCGCGCCGACATGATCGGTGGTGGACGCGCCGTGGGTCTTGCCGAAGGTGTGGCCGCCGGCGATCAGCGCGACGGTCTCCTCGTCGTTCATCGCCATGCGGGCGAAGGTCTCACGGATATAGGCCGCCGCCTCGAGCGGATCGCCGCTCGCGTTCGGGCCTTCCGGATTGACGTAGATGAGGCCCATCTCGGTGGCGCCGAGAGGGCTCGAAAACTTCTCGAGCTGCCGGTGGGCGAGCCATTCGCCCTCGACGCCCCAGTTGATGTCCTGGTCCGGCTCCCAGGTGTCCTCGCGGCCGGCGGCGAAGCCGAAGGTGCGGAACCCCATGGTTTCGAGCGCGACGTTGCCGGTGAGGATCAGGAGATCGGCCCACGAGATCTGCTGGCCGTATTTCTGCTTGATCGGCCACAGCAGGCGGCGCGACTTGTCGATGTTGACGTTGTCGGGCCAGGAATTGAGCGGCGCGAAACGCTGCTGACCACGGCCGGCGCCACCGCGCCCGTCGGCGAGGCGATAGGTGCCCGCGGCGTGCCACGACATGCGGATGAACTGCGGGCCATAGTTGCCGAAATCGGCCGGCCACCAATCCTGCGAATCCGTCATCAGGATGCGCAGATCGTTCTTTAGCGCCTCGTAGTCGAGCTTCTGGAACTCTTCGCGATAATCGAACGTCTGATCCAACGGATCGGACTTCGAGGAATGCTGGTTGAGCAGATCGACCCGCAGCTGGCTGGGCCACCAATCCGTGTTCTGGGTGCCGGTGGAGCCGTGCACGACCGGGCATTTGCCCGTGGTCACGTCAGTCTTCGCGTTCATTTTGTTCTCCGATCCAGGCTTCGTTCGTTGCGCGACGGGTTGAGTGAACCGACGGATGCTGGTCACGCGATCCATGGCACGGTGAGCTGACAGACCGATGTCGGCCCGTCGGCGGCACCCGGCCTTCGCGCTCCGACACGGTCGCGGCGGAGCGGGTTGCCGAGAGACGCCGGGCATCGAACGATGCCACCGCCCTCCCGGCAACGCTCATAGCAAATCTCCTTCATTAGATTAATTTCGATTTAGTGATTGTCGCGATAAGGTAAACTTATCGCTCCTCGTTGGGAGGCGGCGAGCCGGTCCGGCCGCCGCCCCGTCGCCGGCTCAGAACGCCCAGCGCAGCGTGCCTTTGATGGCGTTCGCGTTGAAGTCCGATGCGAGCTCGCCCCGATAGGAGACGCCGATCTCCATGGCCTCCGTCGCCTTGATGGCGACGCCGAGGTCGAGCACGGCGGCGTCGCGGGCGAGCGGCACGCCGCTCACCGTGAAGGCGGACGAGCCCGAGGCGAAGCTCAGCGTCTGATCGGGCGAGATGTCACCATAGGCGTGCAGCCAGGCGAGACCGGCCGACAGAACGAGCGGTGCCCCGCCCGTCGCCTGGGGAAAGCTCACCGAACCACGCACGCCCAAGCTCGAACCGAGATTCTCGAACGTCTCGGACTGGCCGGCGAGAGCCGCGGTGCCGCCGCTCTCGGTGAATCCGCTCGTCGAAAGGCGCTGCCACGCCACGCCGACATAAGGCTCCACCGTTGTGTCGAGGCCGGCGACCCGTTGGACCATCGCATAACCGACCTCGCCGAAAACCTGCCCGGTCCAGCCGTCATAGTCCGCGCTGAGGGCCTGGCTGCCATCTGGCAGGCCAATTGTGCGCGTCATCGAGATGTCGTGCCACGAATACGCGGCGCCGAGATTGACCGCGATGTCGCCCGGCCCCTTGGTGGCGAAGCGACGACCGGCATAGAGGCCGACGTCGTAATTGTCGGAATTGCCCGACGAGGAGACCCCGTCGGCATCGAGCGTCGTTTGCGAGTAACCGACGGCGAGACCGGCCCGCCAGCCCGCCCATTCGCCGTCGACGCCGCCGGCGAAGCCGCCGAGCGAAGCATCGAGGCCCGAGACGCCGTTCGTGCCGTTGAAGTTGGCCCAGCCGCCATAGGCCTCGCTCCACATCGTGAGCGCGCTGCCGAAGCCCGCCACTTGGGGTCCGGGTTCGGACGTCGTCGACCCGGCTTCCGCCTGGCGCAGCCGGCGCTGCATCGCCCCGCGCACATAGCTCGCCTCGTCGAGGAGCGCGCTCTGGGTCGAGGCGTAGACCTCGCCGGAAAGGTTTTGGAACGCCGCGGCGGCGGCGCTGCCGGGCAGGGCGGCGAGGTCGACCGTCAGCGGATTGCCGGCAGAGAGCGTATCGGCGGCGACGGCGACGGCGCGCTGATTTGCCGTGGGCGCAAGGCTCGCGAACGGGACGGTGCTGCGGACGAGGCCGACACCGATCGCGCTGGCCGATGGTTCGAGCTGCGCGGCGACGAAGGGGTACACGGACGTCGTGGTGCCGAGAAGCGCGGCCGTGGCGCTGCCCATGGTGAAGCCGCCGGAGATGCCGCCGGCCGATTGCAGCACCGTGTAGCTCGCCCCAAGTTGCGGGTAGAATCCGTTGCCCGCGGCGAGATCGAGCACGCCGCCATCGATGGCCGTCGCGCCGCCGACCGAGATCAGATCGCTGCTCCCGCTCGCGCCGAGCTCGGCGACATAGGTGCTGCCGGGTCCGAAGGCGAGAGGCCCGACGACCGTCACGGTGCCGATCGAATGGCCGGGCGATACGACGCCGCCCGAGATCACGCTGAGGGCGCCCACGGTCCCGTTGCCAGAGAGGAGACCGGCGTCGATCACCTGCCCGGTCACCGTACCGTCGTTGACGAAGGTGCCGGTCGTCGCGACGTTGCCGACGATCTCGCCGGTGTTATTGGTCGTGCCCGCATTCAGCACCTGTCCGATCAGCGTGCCCGCGTTCGAGAAGGTGGCGCCGGACAGCACCGAAACGCCCGAGACCATGTTGCCGGCATTGGTCACCGTTCCGCCGTCTGACAGAGCGCCGACATAATTGCCGGTGTTGACGAAGGTCCCGCCCGACTGGACGGCGACGCTTCCCGCGAGCGCGCCCGTCAGATTCAGCGTGCCCGATTGGACGATCGTGCCGCCCTCGTACGTGTTGGCACCGGCGAGGGTCACATCGCCGCCGCCCGTGATCGTAAGGCCGCCCGGGCCCCAAATGTCGGCCGCGAAGACGGCGGTGTTCGGCGTGTCGATGATGCTGTCGCCGCGCAGATAGACCGGCAGGTCGGTATAGAACTGGTTCGAGAGCGAGAGCGTGCCGATCGCCGAGATCACCGGCTGGAAGAAGGCGCTCGACGCGCCGGACGTGCCGTTGAGCTGAAGCCCGATATAGCCGCCGGTCGCGTCATAGAGGTAATTGAACGCGTTGAGGGCGTAGATGCCGGTATTGATCAGCGTATCGGGCGATTCCCCGGTCCACCACACGTCCTGAGGAGGCGACACTGCGACGTTGATGGGGGTGACGGTCGTGTTCGAGAGCGGCACGGTCGTCGGATCGGTGACGTTGAACGTGTAACCAACCAATCCCGGCAAACCGAGGAGGTTGATCTGCATCGTTCCGCTCGCACTCGAGAGGTAGACGAGATTGCCGTTCGAAACCTGGCCGGGCAATGCGGCGTTGTTGTTCGTGGTGAGCAGGGCGTTCGGAATGCCGATGTCCACCACGGCCTGCTGACTCTGGTAGGTCTGCCCGCCAACGCCGACCGAGCCGGTCATCACCTGCCAGTCGGTCGGCGCCCCCTGCACGGACGGCGTGCCCGTCGGAATGAGCTTCGCATAGGCGTAGGGCGATGAACTGCCGTTCGAGCCGCTCGCGGTATTCTGCGTGGTGAGGCCGAGCGTGATCCCGTTCTGCGAGAGGATATAGCCCGACCGCATCGTGCCGGCCTGCATGTCGGAGAGGTTCAGGAACGGGTTGACGATCTGGAGATTGTCGGACGTTCCGGGCCCGGTCGGACTGACAACGTCGGTTCCATACCCCGTGCCATGCCCTGTCCGATCGAAGCCGATCCCCATCATTCCCAGGGCGCTGTCGGAGATGGGCTGCGGCTGCCCCGGGGAGGAGCACGCATTCGGCCAGGAGCCCGAGAGGCATTGGACCTGATCGACGAACAGAACGTGCACGGTCGCCGTCGCCGTCGTGGTGGCGCCGCCCTGGGCGACCGCATTCGTGAGCGTGACCTGGATCGGATACCAATATCCGAGATTGGCGCGCCCGCTGCTCCAATAGAATACGTATCCAGGAACACCGCTCTTATAATCAGGCGGTGCATATTTGGCATTCATCCAGAATCCGCGGGAACCCGTGTCGAGCTGCACCGCGCCGGAATAAGTGCCAACGTTCACCTCAACGCCGACAGCACCGTTCGAAGCGGAACCGCCAAAGGCATAGGGGACCGTGTAGGATTGCGAATAGCCGTTATAATTCGACCAAGTCTGCGCTCGCGCAGGAAGCACTGCGACCAACGCCAATACGGCGAAGGCGGTCAACCGCCCGGCTCTCCGGCGGACTACGATCGACGGCGTCGCGAAGCCCCAAGCCAGCCGCCGATCCGCGAAAACATGAAAAATCACCCCGCCCCCAAGACCGGGCGCTGTATCGCGCCACTTCAATCCATCGAACGCGGCCCACCTCCCCCGGTCGCCCGCGCCCGTGCGGCGGTCCCGAACAATCGGATCCCGCTGCTGCTCGTTGGGATATCATCGCCGTCGGTGCCGTGTCACCGGCGCGCCACCCCTAAACAAGCCTTGTCAGACCTCGGTGATCCGGCGCAGCATCCGGGTTTCGCCGTCCACCAGGAGGGTCCCATGGACCTGCGGTTGCTGAACAGCTTCGTGATGACGGCCGAGCTCGGCAACATGACCGCGGCGGCCGCCAAGCTGCACATCACCCAATCGACCCTGTCGCGACAGATCAAGGCGCTCGAGGACGATCTCGGGGTCGGGCTGTTCGATCGGGCGGGACGGAAGCTCAGGCTCTCGAAGGCCGGCGAGGCTCTGATCGCCAAAGCGCACGATCTCGTCGCCGCCGGTCAGGGACTGCGCGCTTATGTCGACGGCATCCGGGTCGGCGATGCCGGCGTACTGCGGGTCGGCGCCTGCTCGCAGCTCATCGAACGCTATTTCCCCGCCTTCCTCGCGGAGTGGCGGCTCGCCAATCCGACCGTCGAGATCCGCCTGCACGAAGCCGGCGGGGCCGAGCTCGACACCATGCTCGGCGAGGGCGAGCTCCACTTGGTCGTCAACGCCCAGGCTCGGAACGGCGACAGCGGTCTCGACTTCGTCCGCCTGGGGCGGCTCACCACGCTTGCGGTCGGCGCGCATCCGCTGCTCGATCCTTCGCCGCATCCGGTCGAGGCGAGCGAGGTGAGCGCCCATCCGCTGCTGATCCTCAATCGCCGCCATGCCTCGCGGGAGATGTTCGATGCCGCCTGCCGGCTCGCCGGCCTGAAGCCGGTGATCGGGCTCGAAAGCAGTTCGCCCCACACCCTGTTTTCGCTGGCGGAAGCGGGGCTCGGCATCGCGGTGGTGCCGTCGAGCGCGCGGGTGCGCCGGCCAGGGCTCGCCGTGCGGCCCCTCGCCTTCAACGGCCGCCTGCTCGATTTCGAGGTCTCCGCCACCTGGAGCCGGCGCAATCCCCTCCCCGATTTCGGCCGACGCTTCGTCGAAGCGCTCGGCGCGCACATCCGCGCAGAGGAAGACGGCGACCGCGCGGCGGCGCGTCCGACGCTGCTGCGGTCGGTCGGCGGGTGAGCGGCGCAGCGGGATCGGACCGCCCCATGAGCATCGCTTCCATGCGGATTCCGCATCGAAAGCGATGAAAAATACTCATTGGACGCATTGTCTACCGCTGGCCTAGCCTTCCCGGATCATTCGAGGATCGGACGGCGGCGACGGCTCGGGCGCGGTGGGGCGGCACCCTTGTCGGACAGACGCGGCGTTCGGTCCGTCGTCCGAAACCAATCGGGGGCGCGTCTATGCGCATCGGTCTCGGCACCGGGAAGATCGGCACCAGGCGGATCGGCCAGGAGCACATCGTGCTCGGCTTCGCCGTGCTTCTCTTCCTCGGATATTCGATCTTCCTCAACGGTTTCGTGACGCCGAGCAATCTCGTCGCCATCGTCCGCAGCGTGGCGGTGCTCGGTATCCTCGCCGTCGGCATGGGCATCGTCGTCATCGGCCGCGGCATCGACCTCTCGATGATCGCCGTGATGGCGATGGCGACCGCCTGGCAGCTCGAACTGATGAACCACGGCTGGTCGACGCCGGCGGCGATGGGCGCCGTCTGCCTCGCCGTCATCGTGCTCGGCACCGTCAACGGCATCCTGATTGCCTATGGCGACGTGCCGGCGATCTTCGCGACGCTCGCCTCGGGCAGCTTCGTGTTCGGATTCGTGCGCTCGCAGCTCATCACCCAGGACGTCGTCTACGTGCCGAAGACGGCCGATATTCTGCTCGCGCTCGGCCAGGCGCGGGTCGCCACGCTGCCGATCGAGGTCGTGTTCTTCGCCCTCGCCGTCCTCGTCGTTTTCCTGGCGCTGCGCTTCACCAAGCCTGGCCGCTTCGTCTACCTGATGGGCGACAATTATGTCGCCGCCCGCACGATGGGCATCCCGGTCCGGCCGATGGTGGTGATCCAATATGTGGTGAGCGCGCTGCTCGCCTGGCTCGCCGGCTTGGTCACCGCGGCCGGCCTCCAGAGCATCAACACCCGCATCGTCAATTCGACGCTGCTCTACGACGTCATCCTCGTCGTGGTGATCGGCGGCATCGGCCTATCGGGCGGCAAGGGCGGCATGCGCAACGTCGTCGTCGGCGCCCTTCTGATCGGCATCATGCTGAACGGCATGACGATCCTGGACCTGCCGAACATCTACCAGAACCTGATCAAGGCGACGATTTTGCTCGCCGCGATCATCGTCGATAGCCGCCTCAACCCGCGCGACGAGCAGACCGCGCAGCAGGGCGACATCTGAGGCCGCGGGCTGCCCGCGGCGAACGATTTGCCCCGAAGGGCGAAACAACCGCAGTGGAGATGTTCCGCCGCGGTCGATCGAAGAAACGGCGTCGCTTCTGGAGGCCGGCACGCACCGGTCATGATCGCGCACCGCCTCCGCTTGCGGACGGTGTTCAAGGAACGTGAGGGATCGATGAAAAGCTTGATGAAGCTCGTGACGGCCGCCGCGGCGGCTCTCGTGATCGGCGCGTTGCCGGTCAAGGCGCAGGACGCCACCCAGACCGGCGACCCGGGCCCAGCCGCCTATTCGAAGGCGCTCGCCGGCAAGCGCGTGGCGCTCGTGCCGATGGCGATGGGCTTCGACCTCGCCCAGGGCTGGTCCTATTATATCGGCAAGGAAGTGCGCGGCTTCGGCGGCACCTTCGAGACGCGCGATCCGAACTGGAGCATCGAGGCCGGCGCCCAGGCGATCACCGACCTCATCAACTCCTCCGAAAAGCCGGACGTGCTGATCGTCCACGTGCCGGATCTGCAGTCCTACGTGAAGCTGTTCCGCAAGGCGCAGCAGGCCGGCATCTTCGTCATCCAGATCGACAACCGCTCGAACTTCCCGACCGACGCCTTCGTCGGCTCCGATTGGGATCGCCTCGGCCAGCTCGAAGCGGAAGCGGTGATCAAGGGCTGCGGCCCGAACTCGTCGAAGAAGATCGGCCTCATCCAGGGCGATCAGGTCAACGCCTCGAGCCTCGACCAATATGCCGGCATCCAGAAGGTTCTCGCCAAGAATCCGGACTTCAAGGTGGTCGGCGCGCCGGATTCGAACTGGGACGCCACGACGGCCCGCAACGTCGCCACGACGTTGTTGCAGCAGAACAAGGACGTCTGCGGCATCATCGATTTCTGGGACAACACCGCGCAGGGCACCGCCGCCGCGATCCGCGACGCCGGGCTCCAGGGCAAGGTCTTCCTCGTCACCACCGGCGGCGGCGAAGAAGCCGATTGCAAGCTGCTCGAGGACGGCACCTTCGGCGCCGTGGTCATGACCGAGGTGCAGAACCAGTCACGCGACATCGTCGCGCTCATCAAGTTCCTGCTCCAGAGCGGCCTCAAGCCGGGCCAGGCGACCACCTGGATCTACACGCTGGAGAAGGCGACCACGAAGGCCGACGTGACGCCGTCGACCTGCTGGAGCCTGAAGACCATCCAGGCCGATCAGGCTGCCGCGAAATAAGGCGGATGCGGAGGGGGACGCGCTCCCCCTCCGCATTCCTCCCACCATCTTCCGAGCCTGCGGTGCGCTCCCCGGCGCGCCGCGCCCATCCCGCGGCCCGAGGGCCGGAAAGCCGCCGATGAGCCTCTCCGAGACGTTCGCCCGCCTGCGCTACAATTATGTCCCGGACCACCTGGTCGGCGAGATCCTGACCAAGAGGTGGACGGACAATTTGGTGCCGTTCACCTTCCTCGTCGTCATCGTCGGCGTGTTCGGGTGGGCGATCCCCGGCTTTTTCACGCCGGCGAGCCTGCTCGGCTCGGCGCGTCAGCTCGGCGAATTCCTCATCGTCGTCGTGGGCCTGACGGTCGTCATCCTCGGCGGCGGCATCGATCTTTCGGTCGGCTCGATCTTCGCCCTCAGCGTGCTGTCGTCGGTGCTCGTCATCTATGTCGGCGACGGAAACGTCTGGCTGGCGCTCGCCGCCGCGCTCGCGACGGGCCTCGCCTGCGGCGCCGTCAACGGCTTCCTAGTCGGCTATCTGCGGCTCCGGGCGTTCCTGACGACCCTCGTCACCCTGATCATCGGCCGCTCGCTCTACGACATCCTCATCATTGCCTTCGGCAAGCCGATCCAGATGTCGGCGGCCGACGACCTGACCTTCGATTGGATCGGCGCCGGCTCCGTCTACGGGCTGCCGGTCAGCGCGCTCGTCGCCATCATCTTCGCCGCGCTCGCCCATATCGCCATCAGCCGCTCGCGGCCCGGCTGGCACATCGCCGCCGTCGGCGGCTCCCGGCGCTCGGCCTACAATGTCGGCATCCCGGTCAAGCGGACCGTCTTCCTGACCTACGTCATCTCCGGCTTTTCCTGCGGCGTCGCCGGATTTCTGTTCGCCGCCCGCCTGTCCGGCGCAGGCCCCGGCACCGGCGCGGGCCTCGAACTGATGGCGCTCACCGCCGCCGTTGTCGGCGGCAACAGCCTCGGCGGCGGACGCGGCTCCATCGCCAAGGGCCTGATGGGCGCCGTCGCCGTCCTCGTCATGACGAACGGGCTGATCCGCCTCGGCTTCGGCACCGGCACCAACCAGATGGTGCTCGGTCTGATGCTCGGTCTCGCCGTCGTGCTCGACGTGCGCTGGCTGAAGAACCGCCACAAGGTGCTCGCCGAGGTCTATGTCGCGCCGATCCACCATCGCATGGGCGAGACGCTGTCGGCGATGCCGAGTTCCGGCACGCCCTTCGCCTTGAACGACCGGCTGGAAGCGGCCGATGCGATCGGCCTCGCCGAGGTCGAGGGACCGGAAGACGTCGTTCTCGACGAAGACGACAATCTCTATGCGGGCACCCGGCATGGCGAGATCGTCCGCTATTTCGCGCCGGATTATACCCGCTCGGAGGTGTTCGCCCACATCGGCGGCTTCCCGCTCGGGCTCGCGATCGATCGCGACGGGTCGATCAAGTCCTGCGTCGGCGCGATGGGCCTCTATTCGATCGCGCCGGACCGCACCGTGACCCAGCTCTCCACCGAGACGCGGCGCTCGCTGTTCTCCGTCGTCGACGATGCCCGGCTGCGCGATCCGAACGATTGCGACATCGCCCCCGACGGCCGGGTCTGGTTCACCGATTCCACGACGCGCTACGACGCCCACGATTGGGCGCTCGATTCGATCGAGAGCCGGCCGACCGGGCGCCTCCTCGTTTACGATCCGCGGACCGGCAAGACGAAGACCGTGCTCGACAATCTGCGCTACGCGAACGGCGTGTGCATCGCCCACGATGGTCGCTCGCTGTTTCTCGCGGAATCGTGGGCCTGCCGCATCCATCGCTATTGGTTCGAGGGGCCGAAGGCGGGCACGCTCGAATGCGTCATCCGCGACATGCCGGGTTATCCCGACAACATCAACCGCGCCTCGGACGGCACCTATTGGATGGCGTGGCTGGGCATGCGGACGCCGAGCTTCGACCTCGCTTTGCGCCATCCCGGCGCGCGCAAGCGCATGACCCGCCGCCTGCCGCAGGACGAGTGGCTGTTCCCCAACATCAACACCGGCGGCGTCGTCAAATTCGACGAGAGCGGCCGCATCGTCGAGACGTTCGGCGACCTCGCCGGCCGCAAGCACCCGATGGTCACCTCGATGCGCGAGCACAAGGGCTACCTCTATATCGGCGGCATCCTGAACAACCGCATCGGCCGCTATAAGATCGCCGGCGCCGACCCGACCTGGACCGGCTGGTCGTCCTATTGGGGAGGGCGCGGCTGATGTGGCTCGACCGACTGCTCGACCCGTTCCGCGGCAAGGCCATCACCATCCCGCCGCTCGACGGCGCGCTGAAGCCGAACACCGCCCTTGACGACGCCCCCCTGCTCGCCGCCGTGGAGCGGCCGGACAATCTCGCGGTCGCCGACGGCCGGCTGGTGTTCTCGTCCGGACCGCGCCTCCTCGCCCTCCGGCCAGACGCCTGCCTCGAAGAGCTCGCGGTGTTCGACCATCCGGTCACGGCGCTCGCCGCCTTCGCGGACGGCGGGCTGGTGATCGGGCTCGACGACGGCGCCATCGTCTTCCGCGGCGGCGCGCACCACGGTCGCACGCTGCCCGGGATCGGGCCGGGCCGCCTCGCCTGCCCGGTCGCCATCGCCGTGATGAACGCGACGACGATCGTGGTCGCCCAAGGCTCGGCCCGCCACCGGCCGAGCGATTGGGTCGTCGATCTGATGGAGAAGAACGCGACCGGCTCGGTCTGGCGGTTCGATCTCGAGGACGGCAGCGCGACCGCACTCGGCGAGAACCTCGCTTTCCCCCATGGCCTCCTGATCGAGGCGGATCGCTCGATCGTCGTGGCGGAGAGCTGGCGCCATCGCCTGGTGCGCCTCGCTGCCGACGGACGGGGCCGCGTCGAGCCGGTGCTCTCCAAGCTCGCGGGCTATCCGGCACGGCTCGCGCCGGCCGCCGGCGGCGGCGCTTGGCTCGCCTTGTTCGCGCCGCGCAACCGGCTGATCGAGTTCGTGCTCTCCGAAGACGCCTACCGCGCCGACATGATCCGCGACGTCGAGCGGGACTTCTGGATCGCGCCGGCGCTCTCGTCCGGCCGCTCCTTCCTGGAGCCGCTGCAATGCGGAGGCGTGCGCACCATGGGCATCCACAAGCCGTGGGCGCCGAGCCGATCCTACGGGCTCGTGGTCCGCCTCGATGCGGCGCTCGCCCCCGTCGCGAGCTGGCACAGCCGGGCCGACGGCGCGCGCCACGGCGTCACCGCGATCGTCGAACACGAAGGCCGGCTGATCGCCGCCGCGAAGGGCGGCGACGCCCTCGTCGCGATCGCGCCGGAGACGGAGACCGCCCGATGAGCGTCCTGTTCGAGATGAAGGGGATCACCAAGTCCTATCGCGGCAACCCCGCCGTGAAGGCGGTCGATTTCGATCTCCGCGAGGGCGAAGTCCACGCCCTCCTCGGCGAGAACGGCGCCGGCAAGTCCACCCTCACCAAGATGATGGCCGGCGTCGTCGAGCCCTCGGCCGGTACGATGATCTACGGCGGCGCGCCGGTCTCTTTCACCGGTCCGGCCGACGCGCTGAAGCGCGGCATCGCCATGGTGTTCCAGGAGACCAGCCTCGTCCCCTCGATGACGGTCGCCCAGAACCTCTATCTCGGCGACGAGAAGTTCCTGAACCGCCTGCGCGGCGTTGCGATCGCCGCCCAGCAGTTCCTGCAATCCCTGAACTTCACCGTCGATCCGACCGCGACCGTGGCCACCCTCGGCACCGCCAAGCGTCAGATGGTGGAGATCGCCCGGGCGGTTCGCCTCAACGCCCGCATCATCATCTTCGACGAGCCGACGGCCGCACTGACGCCGGAGGAGAAGCGCCACTTCTTCACGCTGATCCGCCGCCTCAAGGAGCGTGGCGTCTCGGTGGTCTTCATCTCTCATGCGCTTGAGGAGGCGCTCGCGATCTCCGACCGCATCACCGTGATGCGGGACGGCGAGAAGGTCGTGACCGACGCCACCTCCGCCTTCGACCGCGAGCGCATCGTCCGGGCGATGGTCGGCCGCACCATGGCGGAGGATTCCGGGGCGAAGGGAGGCCGCGCCGCGATCCGCCCGCCCGGCGCCAAGGTGCTCTCGATCCAGGACGTCTCGATGGGGCGGTGGTGCGCAACACCTCGTTCTCGATCTTCGAGGGACAGATCACCGGCATCTTCGGCCTCGTCGGCTCGGGCCGCACGGAGACCGCGAAGATCGTCGCAGGCGTCGCCAAGCGCGATTTCCTGCGTGGCGGCGAGATCGAGCTCGACGGCCGCCCGGTGCGCTACGGCACGCCACGGCCTGCGGTGAAGGACGGCATCGTCTACGTCACCGAGGACCGCAAGGTCGAAGGCTTCTTCGAGACGATGTCGATCGCGGAGAACCTCTATGCCGGTCTCCTCGCCGCCGGTCTCGAACGCGCGCCGATCGTCTCACGCCGCGAGATGGCGGAGCACGCCGCGCAGTGGAGCCGGACGCTCGCGATCCGCTCGATCGATCCCGACGCCCGGGTGATCGAACTCTCCGGCGGCAACCAGCAGAAGGTCGTCATCGGCAAGGGCCTGATCCAGAAGCCGCGCATCGTCATCTTCGACGAGCCGACCCGCGGCGTCGATGTCGCGGCCATCACCGAAATCCATCACCTCATCGAAAAGCTCGCCGACGACGGCTTGGCGGTCGTCGTAATCTCGTCCTATCTCCCTGAGATCATGAAGCTGTCGGATCGCATCCTGGTGTTCCGGCAGGGCCGCGTCGTCGAGGAGTTCTCGCCGCACGATGCGACTGAGGAGCGGATCATGTACGCTTCGGTCCACTGAAAGCGGACACGGCGTGGGATCTTGAAAGAACGGGCATCATGAAGACAATCTGGACCTTCTATCGCGGCACGTGGCGCGAGGGCGACGTGCGCATTCTCGGCGCCGCCTCGCACGGCACCTGGCTCGGTTCGGTGGTGTTCGACGGCGCGCGGTCCTTCGAGGGCGTGGCCCCCGATCTCGATCTCCATTCCGCCCGGGTCAACGCCTCGGCCCGCGTCCTCGGCCTCGAGCCGACGCTCTCGACCGATGAGATCATCGGCTTCTCTCGCGAAGGGCTGCTTCATTTCGCCCCCGATGCCGCGGTCTATATCCGCCCGATGTATTGGGCCGAGGAGAGCGACGCCGGCGTGGTGCCGCCGCTCGCCGCCTCGACGGATTTCGCGCTCTGCCTCGAGGAAATCCCGATGGTGGAGCCGACCGGCTTCACCATGACGACGACGAGCTTCCGCCGCCCGACCCACGACGTCATGCCGGTCGATGCTAAGGCAGCCTGCCTCTATGCCAACAACGCCCGCATGCTGCGGGAGGCCAAGGCCAAGGGCTTCCAGAACACGCTCGTCACCGACGCGCTCGGCAACGTCGCCGAGACCGCAACGTCGAACATTTTCATGGTACGCGGCGACGAGGTGTTCACGCCGGTCCCGAACGGGACGTTCCTCAACGGCATCACCCGCCAGCGCATCATCAAGCTGTTGCGCGCGGCCGGTCTCACCGTCCACGAGACGGTGCTCACCGTCGACGATTTCCGGGAGGCGGACGAGATCTTCTCGACCGGCAACCTCACCAAGGTTGTGCCGGCGATCCGCTTCGAGGACCGCATGCTGCCGTTCGGCCGCGTCGCCCGCCGCGCCCGCGCGCTCTATTGGGACTGGGCCCATTCCGACCCGCAGAGCGCTCTCGCCTGAGGCGGCCGCGCGAACACCGAACATGCCACGCAAGGAGACGACATCATGGCGACCGTTCCGCTGCTGAGCGACGCGGAGGCCGAGGCCATTCCCGAGGTCAAGGCGGTGTTCGACGACATCCGCGCGACGCGGAAGAGCGACTTCGTCAACAATATCTGGCGCGGCCTCGCCAACGACCCGGCCCTTCTGAAGCGGACCTGGGAACAGGTGAAGGGCATCATGGCGACCGAGGGGGCGCTCGATCCCCTCACCCGCGAGCTCATCTACATCGCCGTCTCGGCGACCAACGGCTGCTCCTATTGCGTCCATTCCCACACCGCGGCGGCGCGGGCGAAGGGGATGACGCCGGCGCAGCACGCCGAGCTGATGGCGATCGTCGGCCTCGCCTCGCAGACCAATTCCCTCGTCACCCAGATGCAGATCCCCGTCGATCCGCAATTCGAGGTGTGAAGACGTTCGCGGCCGCCACGCTTCGCGCGCAGCGGCCGCGATTAGGTCAGAACCGGTAGGTCAGGCCGAGGATCGGCCCCTGCATCCGGACGTCGTATTCGAAGTCGCCGTTCTTGTAGTCGACCGAGAGCGCGCGGTAGCCAGCCCGCAAGGCGAGCTGGTCGTTGACCTGATAATTCAGCGTTCCGATCGCCTGCCAGGTGAACTGGGATCCGACGTCGAAGCCGCCGAGATCGCCCACGAGGGTGATGCTCCACGGACCGCCGAGCCGGGTCACCACGCGACCAGCGATGACGGGATCGACCCAATTCTCGGTCTCGCTGAAGGTGATGCCGTTCGGGAGAACGCCCGGCGTGATGGTCATCCGGTTGTCGAGATACCAGTAGCGCAGGCCGATACCGGCATCGACGTCGATGTGCTGCGACGCATAGAGCCGGTAGAGCACGTCGCCCTGAAGGGTGACGCTGCGCGAGCGCAGCTTGACGTCCGACTGAAAGCGTCCCGGCAGGGTGCCCTCGGGCGAGATCTGCGTGATCATGGCGTCGCCGATCACGCTCCAGTTGCCGAGCCGCATCTCGGCCGCCCCCATCAGACCGCCGTCGAAATCCTTCAGGATGTCGCCGAGGCTCAGATTGACGTCCGTCGCCGGCAGCGGCGGCAGGGTCGAGGTGGTGCCTTCGAGGCCGGCGCCCCAGAGATAGAACGTACCGTAGAAGACGGGCCCGCCGGGCACCTTCGCCGGCCCGGCGGGTGCCGCGGCCGGCGGCGACGTCGGAGCGGGGATGTCGACGAGGTCGGCCGCCCGGGCGGGCCGATCGAGACCGCCGGCGACCGCGAACAGCACAGCCGCGCCGCAGCGGAGGGCGGGCCGCGAACGCCGCGCCCGTCGAGAGGAGCGATGAGTGTCCATCAATCGTCTTCCAGACCCATTTCGTAGAGAACCGCGGCGGGCGTCGCGAGCGGTGCGCTCAGCGTCGCCTTCAGGGCCGCCGCATAGAACAGCGGCGGGGCCATGACCCGGGCGAGCGCGATCACCCGCTCCTGAAGCTCGGTCACCTTCTCCGGATGCGCGGCGGAGAGGTCCGTCGTTTCCGACGGGTCCTTTTCGAGATCGAACAGCTCGATCTTCGGCGGCAGCACGACCTGCCAATAGAGCTTCCAGTTGCCCTGCCGGACCGCGCCCTGGGTCGGCTCGACATTGTAGACGACCTCCTCGCGGCCGCTCCCGGCTGCGGCGAGCGCGGGCCAGGCATCCTTGCCGTCGAGCGGCTTGGAGCGGGCGAGGTCGGCACCGGCAAGCCGCGCAAGCGTCGGCATCATGTCGACGACGTGCATGACGCCATCGGCCTGGCCCGGCGCGATGCGGCCGGGCCAGTTCGCAAGCGCGACCACCCGTACGCCGCCCTCGTAGAGCGATCCCTTGCCGTCCCGATAGGGCGCATTGCTCGCCGGCAGGTCGCCCGCGACGGCCCCTTCCCCGACGAACATCTTGTTGCGCGTGCCGCCATTGTCGGAATGGAACACGATCAAGGTGTCGTCGCGCATGCCGCGGGCTTTGAGTGCCTCGACGACCTTGCCGATCTGGTCGTCCATCGCGGTGATCATCGCCGCATAGGCGCGCCGGGACGGGTCCTCGATGTGGGCATAGAGATCGAGATAGGATTGCGGCGCCTGGAACGGCGTATGGGGCGCGGTGAAGGCGAGGTAGAGGAAGAGCGGCGTCTTCGGATCGTGGTCGCCGATCAGCCGCACCGCCTCGGCGCCGAACAGCTCGGTGTCGTAGCCGTCCTCCTTGAGCAGCGTGTTGTCGCGGTACCAATCGGTCTGGCCGTGCGCCTCGTGCTTGAAATGGTCGATCTCGCCGACAAGCGCGCCATAGAAGCTGTCGAAACCGCGCTGGCGCGGCCAATAGGCTTTGTCGGCATGGCCGAGATGCCACTTGCCGACGAGCGCGGTGCGGTAGCCGACGCTCTTCAGCGCCTGCGGCAGCAGAAACTCGTCGGTGGCGAGACCATAGCTCGCGCCCGACGGGATCACGCCCGTCTGGAGGCCGTAGCGCAGCGGATAGCGCCCGGTCATGAGGGCCGCGCGGGTCGGCGTGCAAAGCGGCTGGGTGTAGAACTGGCCGAGCCGCGCCCCGCCGACCGCGAGGGTATCGAGGTTCGGCGTCTTGATGTCGGACCCGTGGAAGCCCACGTCGGCGAACCCGAGATCGTCGGCGAGGATGTAGAGAATATGAGGCCGCGGGGCATCCGCCGCCCTCGCGCCGGGGGCGAGCAGCGACAGGCCGGCCACAGCGGCGATGAAACCGGCGCCGCCGGCGAGGACGTCGCGGCGGCTCGGACCGCCCGAAGTCTCGGGGGCAGGCTCTTCAGATTGGTTCACGGTAGGCCTCATCAGATGGTCAGGCGGCGGACACACCGGAAGCCGATGTGCCCTGATCCGGTATCGATGGTCTGGGGTTGGCGGGCGGCCGGGCGATAGCGCCGGCAATAGTTCGGGGCACAGAGATGCGAGCCGCCCTTCAGCACCTTGCGCGGCAACGCGAGGCCAGGGCCGCTCGAATCGCGGCTGTCTTCGGCGCTGCCGCCCCGCGGATTACGCGGCATGCAGCAGGCCTTCGCGGCGGGCGCCGGGTGGCGGCCGCGGTACCAATCGTCGGTCCATTCCCAGACATTGCCGATCATGTCGTGGAGGCCGTAGCCGTTCGGCGGGAAGGCGGTGACGGGCGAGGTTCCGGCATAGCCGTCGAGGGCGAGGTTCTCGTGCGGAAACGCGCCCTGCCAGGTGTTGGCGCGATGAGCGCCGCCGGGCACGAGTTCGTCGCCCCAGGCGAACTCGGCCCCGTCGAGCCCGCCGCGGGCCGCGAACTCCCATTCGGCCTCGGTCGGCAGCGCCTTGCCCCGCCAGCGGGCATAAGCCTCGGCGTCCTCGTGGCAGACGTGGACGACCGGGTGGTCGTCGAGACCGGCGAGATCGCTGCCCGGACCGCCTGGATGACGCCAATCGGCCCCGGGAACGAAGCTCCACCAGCGGGTCCAATCGTTCGGGTCGCCCGCCGTAGCCGGGGTACTGAAGACCAGCGAGCCGGCGACTAGCCATGCGGGGTCGGCGTCCGGATAGTCCTCGGCGCTCGGGATGCGCTCGGCGACGGTGACATATCCGGTCGCGGCGACGAAGCGGGCGAAGTCGCGGTTGGTCACGGGCGTGCGGTCGATCCAGAAGCCGTCGACCTCGACCGGATGCGCCGGCGCCTCCTCCGGATAGTGCGCGTCCGAGCCCATCAGGAACCGCCCGCCGGCGATCCACACCATCTCGGGCGCGGTCGGCTGCGGCGACGCCGCAATCTCCTGAGCCGGCGAATGATGCTCGACCACGTCTGTCCGTCCCCGCTTGGCCGCGCCGACGCCCACGGAGGGCAGATGGGCGATCTCGATCTTTGCGGGGCCGAGTCCTCACGGCCGAATCCGCAAGTCCCTGATTAGCGAAGCGGCGAAGGGCTGCTCAATTGCCATTTCGCGCCAGAATTCATCAGGCGCTCGCGTCTCGGAGAACGGCACGGCGGAATGCGAGGGGCGTCCGGCCCTCCCATCGGCGGAAGGCGCGGATGAAATGGGCGGGGTCGCCATAGCCGAGGGCGCGGGCGATGGTGGCGACCTGAAGGCCGGCGTCCCCCAGATAGGCTCGGGCCCGCGCTCGCCGCCACGCATCAAGCTGCACCTCGAACGACGTGCCGAGCCCGGCGAGCCGCCGCTGCAAGGTTCTCGGGGCAACCCCGAGGCTCTGCGCGGTATCGATCAGCGAGAGCGTGCCGCTGAAGGCGGCGCTCTCGAACAACCGGTCGATCACCGCCGGCAATTCGCTGTCGTCGAGCCAGACCGCATTCGGCACCAAGGCCTCGACCGCTTCCGAGAAATCCGGAGCCACGCCGCGGATCAGCCGGTTCGGCCGGTCGAGCCAGGCCACATCGAACGACAGCACGATCCCCTCCCCCGGGCCGAAGGTCACGGGCGCCCCGAGCTTGTCCTCGTAGAGGCGGGCCGGCGCCGAGGCGCGATGGGGCAGCTCGACCCTGAGATCCTGACGCGCCAGCCCGGTGATCGCTTCGAAGGCACCGACCATGAAACCGGTCACACCGTCGTTCAGGACGGCCGCGTGCTCGCGGTCGCTGTCGGAGAAGGTGTGACGCCAGCGCGCGGTTCCGTCGCGTTCATCGACCTCGACGGTGACGCCGCCCTGGAGGTCGGGCATCTGACGGGTGAGGCCGGCGAGGCACTCGCGCAGCGTCCGGCCGGCGAACAGGGCCTGCCCCGCCATTCGGAGGCGAACGGGGTCGGCGGCCGCGGCGAGATCGAGGCCGATGGTCGGATCGCCGCTGCGGTGAGCGAGATGGTGGAGGAGCGTGCAAACCTGGGCCCGCGCCACGACGGCCTCGCGTCCGAACATCTCTCCGTCCGACAGCCCGGCGCGCGCGAGGAGCGGCGTCAACGCGACACCGCGGTCCTCCGCGACGCCGGGGACCATATGCAAGAGCGACAGGCGGACCGGGTGGCGATCCCACATGAAGAGGCGAACTCCGACGTCCCTCGGCGGGACGACGATCCGCCCCGCCGAGGATAATCAGAGCCCTCCCTCGCAAGCGCAAACGGCAATTTGATGAGAAAGGGTGGTGCCGGCCGCAGCGCGCGTCAGCGCACGCGCGCCTTGCCGGCGAAGACGTAGCCGATGCCGCGGACGGAGAGCAGCGGAAGCTGCTCCCCCGTCTCGCGCTCCACCTTGCGGCGCAGACGGAAGACGATGAGGTCGAGCCCGCGGGCGTCGTCGATCGTGGTTCCCGGTTCGCGGTTCGCCAAAAGGTCGGTGCGCGAGACCGGCGTTCCCGGGCGTTCGATCAAGGGAGCGAGCACATGATAGTCCGTGCGGGACAGGGTGACCGAGCCACCCCCCGGAGCGGTGAGGCGCCATAAAGAGCGCTCGAACCGCCACTCCTCGGCACTCGTCTCAGGCTCGGCACCGTCCGCGCGCAAGCGGCGGTGCAGGTTGCGAATCACCAGCACGAGCTCTTCGGGGTCGGCGGGCTTGGTGATGTAGTGGTCGACGCCGATGGAGAGGCTGTGGACCCGGTCCTCCCTCGCCGTGCGTCCGGTGAGCACGACGATGCCGAGCGTCCGCCGCTCGCGCACGGCGAGCGCCGCCGAGAAGCCGTCGAGGCCGGGCAGATTGAGATCGAGCACCACGACATCGGGGGCGAAGGCATCGAGCTCCGCGCCGAGGTCGAGGGCATCGCCCAGCGCCCGGACATCGAATCCCGAGCCGGAAAGGAACGCGCCGAGCCCCTCGCGCAAATCCAAATCGTCTTCGATCAACAACACGCGGACGGACATTTCCCGGTCGCCCCCGCCCGTCTCAACCGGCCAGCGCCGCCGGCCGCGCGGCAGACGCCGCCACGTCCGGCGCCGCTACGACACCCGGCGCTGACCACGGAAAGACCATGGTGAAGGTGCTGCCGCGGCCGATTTCGCTGTCGAGCTGCAAGGCTCCGCCGTGTACGGAGACGATTCTTTTCACGATGCTGAGCCCGATTCCCGTTCCGCCCTGAGTTCTGTCATGTCCCGAGCGGTAGAAACGCTCGAAGATTGCGGTGCGTTCCGCCTCGGGGATGCCCGGACCTTCATCCCGCACCGCGACCGCGATGCCCTCGGCACGCTCTGCGATCTCGACCGCCACGGGCCGCTCCGAATATTTGAGGGCGTTGCCGACGAGATTGCCGACCGCGGTCCTGAGGAGCCCCGGATCGGCCTTCATGAGACCTGTCGCCGACCCCGTCACCGCGATGTCGCGCCCGCTCTGCTGGGCCATCTCGCGGCAGACGTCGCCGACGAGCTCGGTAACGTCGACCGCCTCGCGGCGCGGGCGGAACGTGCTTTTGTCGAGGACCTCTTCGGCGAGGAACGCATCGACGAGATAAGCGAGACGCGCCGCCGTGCGCACGATGCGCTCCGCCTCGCGCCGGGCCGCCTCGTCGAGCGGCGCGAGCCGGCGCTGCACCACCGCCGCAGCCGCGCGAATGGCGCCGAGGGGGGTGCGGAACTCGTGGCTCACCATGGTCAGGAAGTGGCGCTGCTCGCTCATGGCGACGCGCAGCGCGGCCTCCGCCGCGCGCCGGGCTTCCACCTCGGTCTGCAACTCCCGGGTGCGCTCGGTCACCGCTTGGGTCAGGACCTGCTCGTTGTGTTGGGACGCCTCGAGAAGTTGCGCCTGCAGATTGCGACGCTCCCGCAATCCGGCGCGGAGCGACGTCGCGAGGCCGACGAAGATCGCGACCATCGTGAGCGTGCTGACGACCTGATAGCCGCGCTCGCCGCCGGTGCTCAAGGGCAGCACGCCGAGCACCATCAGCATGAACCAGATGCCGCTCAGGCTGTAGGCACCGAAGCCGACGAGATACCACCACGCCGCCGGCTCGCCGCGCCGGACCTTGGCGATCGCCAGGATCGGAATGAGGACGCAGACCGCGATCAGATTGACACTCTGAAAGGGCGCAATCACGCGATAGAGGCCCGCCGCCGCGTAGATCGTGAACACGGAGGAGAGCAGCGCGGACGCTTGCAGGAACCAAGCCGCGACCCGAGCCCGCCCGTCCGCGCAGAAGATGGAGCGGACCAACATCGCCGCCGTCAAGATCGTGAGGCACCCGACGACCGTCTGCATCCGCAAGATGAAGGCCGGCTCCAGCGGTGACAGCAGCAAGGTCATGAAGCCGGAATTGCCGGCGATCACCCAGGCGGCGAACCCCAGATAGATGCCGTACCAGACGAACCCACGCACCCGGAGCCAGAGCCCGAAGATGAGCGAACCGGCCGCCGTCATGAAGGCGGCCCCGACGATGAACGACGTACGCAGGACGTCGAAGGTCAAATGTCCCATGAACGGCGACAAGCGCCAGAAATAGGGCGCGGCCGTCAGCGGCCGACTGCCGGTAAGGCGGACATAAACGGCCTGATCACGCCCCTCTTCCAGATCGGTGCGGACGACGAAGAGATGAGAGGCAAAATCGCGCTGCGGGATCGGCACGAGTGCGCCGGTCTTCTGCAGGGCTAGTTCGTCGCGACCGGTCTTGCTGAGACGCGGCGCGTAGATCTCGATGGAGTCTGTATAAGGAGATACCAGTTGAAGCAGCCACGCGCCTCCCGCGCCCGCCTCCGGGCGCACCGCGAGCCGTAGCCACCAGGCCCCCTGCGAGTAACCTCCGTTGAAAGGGCCCGCGACCGGCTGAAATTGATCCACGGCGGCGATCACGGCGGGAAGCGACATCGTTCCGGTCGGATCGAAGAGTGCCGCCATATGTCCAGACGCGGCCACCACCTGGTCCCGATCGTGCAGCGGCAATGGGTCTGCCGCGAGCTGACCGATGGCCATCAGGCTTACGAAAAGGGCGGAGACGAACACCGCGAGGCTGGGACGAAGCCGCGCACAGACTTCCACACGTCGCGCCATGCGACGACGGCAGGACAATCGCGCACCCGGCGCAGTTTCGCTCACAGGCCCCCCGGACTTTGTCGTTATGTCCGATCATAGGAGCAATGTGCTCCCACCCGTGCACTTTTCCCGCCTGTGCCCCTCTGTCAACAGTCTTTGCGGATTGAACCTGCACCAGAAGTCTTAAAGGCCAACGACGAGCTCCGCTCTGCCGTCGCCTCATCCCCTCCTCAACACCCAACATTCTAGCTATACACTTGTATGAAATTTTTTGAAAGTTTTCCTTGGCGAGCCTATCTGGAGCATCTCGACTCACTTTTACTATTACACCTAAGGTGAAAGATTACGAAAGAAACAATAACGATGCTTTTTTAAATTGACTCATCTCGTATTCCTCCTAAACGTCACGACTTGCGAACTGCTCTCACCGCCGCCGCAGGGTTCCGAACGCGCCTCTCAAAGGTGCGTGACCGGCGCGGCGACGCGGCAGATCGGGGGTCCCCCACAAGGGGACAGGCTATGGCGAGGGGAATGCGATGCGTTCGGCTTTTGGTCGCGAATCGAAGCGTCTTTTCACGAGCGTGGCGCTCGTCGTCGGCTTTGCCGGACCGGGCTTCGCCCAGTCGCTGCCGACCGGAGGCTCCGTCGCAGCCGGTGCGGCCACCATCGCGACGCCCTCGGGCACAAGCCTCGTCGTCACCCAGACCTCGCGCAACGCCGTCATCAATTGGCGGTCGTTCTCCGTAGGTCAGGGCAACGCCGTCGCCTTCCAAAACGGCTCCGGTGCGACGCTGAACCGCGTCACCGGCAACGTCCCCTCCCGTCTCGACGGCACGATCACCGCGACCGGCTCGCTCTTCCTCGTCAATCCGGCGGGTATAACCATCGGCACGACGGGCCGCATCGCCACCGGCGGCTCGTTCCTCGCCTCCACCTTCGACGTGCTCGATGCCGACTTCATGAAGGGCGGTGACCTCACCTTCAAAGGCGCCTCCACCGCGAGCGTGGTGAACTACGGCGAGATAGGTTCGCTGGGCGGCGACGTCGCCCTCATCGCCCGCAAGGTCGAGAATGCCGGTACCATCACCGCTCCGAACGGCACCGCGGCGCTCGCCGCCGGTTACGAGGTGCTCGTCCGTGACGGCGACCTCGATGGCGGCAAGTTCGTGGTCAAGGTCGGCGGCGCCGACACCGAGGCGAAGACGAGCGGCAAGATCCGCGCCGCGGCGGCGGAACTGCGCGCCAACGGCGGCAACGTCTATGCGCTGGCCGGCAACACCGACGGCGTCATCGCCGCAACCGGCACCGCCAAGAAAGGCGGCCGCATCTTCCTCACCGCCGGGGATAGCGGCACCGTCGAGGTGAGCCAAAAGGTCGTGGCGCGGGCGGCCGCCTCCGGCGGCAAGGCGAAGGGCGGCGCCATCCGCGTCTCGGGCAAGACGGTCGCCGTCTCGGGCACGCTCGACGCCAAGGGCGACGGCGATTCCGGCGGCTCGATCGTGGTGAGCGGCAACGCCATCACGCTCGGCTCGACCTCCCGCCTCGACGCCTCGGGCACCATCGGCGGCACGGTGCTCGTCGGCGGCGACTTCCAGGGCGGCAAGAATGCCGCCACGAACTATCTGACCGAGACGGTGGCGACGGCGAAGACGGTCGACGTCGCGTCGGGCGCGACGATCGCGGCGGACGGCAGCGTCGGCGCAGGCGGCAAGGTCGTCGTCTGGTCGGACGAGCACACGACGTTCCAGGGCGCGATCAGCGCGACGGGCGCGACGGTGGGCGGCCACGCCGAGGTGTCCGGCAAGGCCGTGCTCGATTATCGCGGCACCGCGGACCTGCGCTCGGCCACCGGCCGCTTCGGTACCCTGCTGCTCGATCCCTACAATGTGACGATCTCGACCGGCGCCGATACGGGGATGACCGGTTTCACCGCCAGCGCCGACGACAGCGTGCTCAACGTCAACACATTGCAGAGCGCGCTCGCCGGCGCCAATGTGACGGTCACGACCGGGTCGGGCGGCACTCAGGCCGGAAACATCACGGTCGCGGCCCCGATCACATGGTCGAGCGGCTCGACGCTGACGCTGTCGGCCTACGGCAGCATTTTCGTCAATGCCAACGTCACCGGGGGATCAACCTCCTCTCTCGTGCTGCGCGCGGACAACGCGGGTACCGGCACTGGGACGGTCACCATCGGCAGCGGCATCAAGGCGACCGCCTCCGGCGGCGTTTCGATCTTCTACAACCCGTCGAGCTACACGGCGCCGACGAGCTATGCCACTAACGCCGGAACGAGCACGACCATCACCGCCTACATGCTGGTGAACAACGTCAATCAACTCCAGGCGATCAACACCAACCTCGCCGGCACCTACGCCCTCGGCAAAGACATCGACGCTAGCGCCACGGCGAGCTGGAACAGCGGCGCCGGATTTGTGCCACTGGGCGGAGTCGCTACGAGCTTCACAGGCACCTTCGACGGCTTGAACAAGGTCATCACGGGCCTGACGATAAACGTGGCGAGCAGTTCTTATATTTACGTTGGCTTATTCGGGAGAATCGGTAGCGGCGCAACGGTCCGGAACGTCGGCCTGATAGGCGGAACCATCAGCGCAACTGCCACCGGAGCAACTACGATCATCGGCGCTCTCGTAGGATATAATTATTTAGGAAAAATAACGGGATCCTATGCAACGAGCGTCGTTAATGGAACTTCTATAAGGACATCAAATCCACTGGATCCCATTCCATACCAAGGTGGCGAGGCTTACGTTGGGGGGCTCGTCGGATATAATGCAGGCACTCTAAATACATCATATTCAAACGGCAATGTCTCTGGCACGGGATATATAGTATATGCTGGCGGCTTGGTCGGCACCAATTCGTTAGGTGCAATAGCGCAAGTCTACGCTAGCGGCGCGGTAACGGCGACAGCCACAGGCGGTGGCGGATCTTATGCAGGAGGTCTGGTCGGCAATAACGGTTCCGGGGCAACGATCTCGAAGGCATACGCCTTGGGAGGTGTTTCAGCCAGCGGCAATATCGTAGTTGCCGGCGGTCTCGTCGGATACAATTATAACTCCATATCGACCACATACGCGACGGGTCGAGTTTCGGGCTCTGGCTCGTCCGTGTATCTCGGAGGACTTGTCGGTTACCACTACGTTGGGACGATCACCTCCGCCTTTTGGGACAAGGACACAACCGGGCAAGCGAACGGGCTCGGCTCCGGCTCGTCGAGCGGGGTTACGGGTCTGTCGACGTCCCAGGCACGCACACAGGGCGCGTACACCGGCTGGAACTTCACGACCGACTGGTACCAAGCGGGCGATATGCGCCCTGTCGGCCGCTGGGAGGCAGCGCGGGCCGACGCGAGTGGCGTCGTCACCATAACGAACATCCGTCAGCTCGCCCTAGTCGGCGCCAATCTGGCGGGCTCGTATATCCTGGGTTCCGACATCGACGCGACTGAAACCGTCGGCACGGATGCCGCCGGCATCTGGGGCACCGCAGGGTTCGTGCCAATCGGTGGATCATCGGGCAGCACTCGGTTCACGGGCACGTTCGATGGGGAAAGCCACAAGATTAAAGGCCTCACGATCAACGTGACGAACGCGACCCCCGGCTATTACGGCCTGTTCGGCTATACAGACATGGGAGGCACCATCAAGAATCTCCAACTGGACGGGGGAAGCGTCACGATTTCCGGCTCGAACGGCAGCCTCTACGTCGGCATGCTTGCTGGATATACGTATGGTACCGTCACGGGTGTCTCAGCATCCGGGGCCGTGAACGTCTCGAATACGGACAGCAACGAGACTTTTGGCGGCGGCTTGATCGGTCAAAGCTATGGTGCCGTCATCAATTCCACGGCGACGGGCAACGTCACGGTGTCGGCGGACTCGGACGCCTATGGCGGCGGTCTGGTCGGCTCGGCGTTGGGTGACCTGACCGGAGTCCATGCGTCCGGGACCATCAGTGTGAGCTCGGGTGGACAGGGGTTCGCGGGCGGGCTTGCCGGCCTGACGACCGGCACGGTCTCCACGGCCTACGCAAGCGGTGCCGTCTCGGCAGAAGGGACGACCGCCGCGTTCGCCGGCGGTCTGATCGGGTACGCCGCCGGCGGCTCCGTCAACACCGTCTATGCAACAGGCGCGATTCAAGCGAACGCGACGTACATCACCAAGGCGGGCGGTCTCGTTGGTGAAGCAGACGGCGCAAATATCACCACCGCTTATGCAACCGGCGCCACCAGTGCCACGAGCCGCAGCGACAACGCCTTCAGCGGCGGCCTAGTGGGCTACCAAGGCAATGGTTCGATATCCACCGCCTATGCGACCGGCGCGGCGACGGCATCCGGCGTCAACAGCTACGCAGGCGGTTTGGCCGGCTACAGCTCCGGCTCGGTGTCCGAGACTTACGCGACAGGCGCCGTCACGGCGACCGCCACGAACCAAGCCAAAGCAGGCGGCCTCATTGGCTTCATGTCGGGCACACTGAGCGGGTCCTTCTTCGACCTTGACACGACCCACCAGACCAACGGCGTCGGAACGAACCCAAATGCGACGGGTGTCACGGGACTGACGACCAGCGTGTTCCAGAATACGAATGAGTTCGCCAGTCTTGCTTTTCGCAACGACTGGGCTCTCGGCGGCAAATGGGCGCCCTCGAGCGCCGGCTATTATCCGGAGCTCTTCGCCCTCACGCCGGTCGTCTGGGTCAATCAAGTGAACTCGAGCTCGACCTACGGCAGCTCCTCGGCCACCATCACCTCGAGCAGCGGCGTCGGCGGCACGGGAACCTATGCCTTCGGTCCGACCGGGGACAGCCTGACGCTGCCAGGCGGCACGGTGGCGGTCGATCCGACAACGAGCGCCGGGACGCATTCCTCGCCGATCGTCGCGCAGAACACCACGGCGACGAGCCAGGACGGCGTCTCCTATCGCCTCTTCTACTACAGTGCTTATAACGGCAATACATTGATCGTCGCGCCGGCCACCCTGACGGTGACCGCGACCGGCACCCAGACCTACGGCTCGACGACGCCCACCTACGGCTTCACGGCGACCGGCTGGCAGAACGGCCAGACCGACTCCAACCTGACCGGGCTCGCCTATTCGACGAGTGCCTCCGCCGCCTCGAACGTCGGTGGCACCTACACGGCGAGCGCGACCGGCGGCACGCTGACCGGCGCCGCCTCGGGCAACTACACGATCGTCTACCAGTCAGGCACCTTCACCATCACCCCGGCCTCGCTCACGGTGACGGCGACGGGCACCCAGACCTACGGCTCGACGAGCCCGACTTACGGCTTCACGGCATCGGGCTGGCTGAACGGCCAGAGCGACGCCAACCTCACCGGTCTCGTCTATTCCACGAGCGCCTCCGCCGCCTCGAACGTCGGCGGCACCTACACCGCGAGCGCCACCGGCGGCTTGCTGACGGGGCTCGCAAACGGCAACTACACGCTCAACTTCGTCTCCGGCGCCTTCACCGTCACGCCGGCGACGCTGGAAATCGGCGTTCGCGGCGGCCAGACCTACGGCTCGACGAGCCCGACCTTCATCATCTCGACGACCGGCTGGCAGAACGGGCAATCGGACGCCAACCTGACCGGGCTCGTCTATTCCACGAACGCCACCGCGACGTCGAATGTCGGCAACGGCTACACCTCGACCGTGAGCGGCGGCGCTCTGACCGGCGCAGCGGCGGGCAATTATGTCCTCAGCTATCTCGACGGGCCCTTCAAGGTGACCCCGGCGACCCTGACGGTGACCGCCACCGGGACCCAGACCTACGGTTCGACGAGCCCGACCTACGCCTTCACCGCGAGCGGCTGGCAGAACGGTCAGAGCGACGCCAATCTGACCAACGTCGCCTATATGACGACGGCCGACGCCGCCGCGAATGCCGGCGGGAGCTATACGGCGAGCGCCACGAGCGGCACGCTGACCGGCCCCGCCGCCGGCAACTACACGCTCGTCTTCCAATCCGGGGCCTTCAACGTGACGCCGGCAACGCTCACGGTCACGGCGACGGGCACCCAGACCTACGGTTCGACGAGCCCGACCTACGGCTTCACCGCGAGCGGCTGGCAGAACGGCCAGAGCGACGCCAACCTCACCAACCTCGCGTTCTCGACCACCGCCAGCGCGGTCTCGAACGCCGGCGGCACCTATAATGCGAGCGCGTCCGGCGGCACTCTGACCGGACAAGCCGCGGGCAATTATACGATCGCCTACCAATCCGGCGCCTTCAGCGTCACCCCGGCGACCCTCACGGTGACCGCGACGGGCACACAGACCTACGGGTCCACGAGCCCGACCTATGCCTTCACGGCGACCGGTTGGAAGAACGGCCAGACCGACGCCAACCTCACCGGCCTCGCTTATTCCACGAGCGCGACCGCAACGTCGAACGCCGGCGGAAGCTATAGTGCGGGCGCGACCGGCGGCACGCTGACCGGCGCGGCGGCCGGCAACTACACGATCGCCTATCAATCCGGCGCCTTCGCCGTGACCCCGGCCACCCTCACCGTGGCGGTCACGGGCACCCAGACCTATGGCTCGACGAGCCCGACCTATGCCTTCACGGCGACCGGCTGGCAGAACGGTCAGACCGACGGCTACCTCGTCGGTCTCGTCTATTCCTCGACGGCCGATGCCACGTCCAATGCCGGCGGGGCCTACACCGCCAGCGCCACCGGAGGCCAACTGACCGGGCCTGCCGACGGCAACTACACCCTCGACTTCGTTTCGGGCGCCTTCACCGTGACGCCGGCGCAGCTCTACGTCCGCTTCCGCGGATCCCAGACCTACGGCTCCACGACCCCGAGCTATATGTTCGACATATTCGGCTGGCAGAACGGCCAGACCGATGCGAACCTGACGGGCCTCGTCTTCTCCACGAACGCGACGGCGGCCTCCAATGTCGGCACCAACTACACCGCGAGCGCGAGCGGTGGCACGCTGACCGGTCCTGCGGCCGGAAACTATTCCATCAGCTATACGAGCCGCGGATTCCGGGTCGACCCGGCGTCCCTCATTGTGACCGCGACCGGCACCCAGACCTACGGGTCCACGAGCCCGACCTACGCCTTCACCGCAACCGGCTGGCAGAACGGACAGAGCGACGCCAATCTCACGGGGCTCACCTATTCCACGACCGCGAATGCAACCTCGAATGTCGGCGGCACCTATAGTGCGAGCGCCGCAGGTGGCACGCTCGAAGGTGCCGCGTCCGGCAACTATATGATCTCCTTCCAGTCGGGTGCTTTCACCGTGACCCCAGCGAGGTTGACGGTGGCGGCGAACGATGCGTCGAAGATCTATGACGGGCAGGCATTCTCAGGCGGCAACGGCGTCACCTATACCGGCTTCGTCAACAATGAGGATGCCTCCGCCCTGGGCGGGACGCTTGGTTACGGCGGGACGGCGCAAGGCGCGGTCAACGCCGGGACCTATGCCATCACCGCGTCCGGGCTGACCTCAGGCAACTACGCGATCACCTACGAAGCTGGCAGCCTGATCGTCGGCCAGCGGGCGATCACGGTCGCGGCGAATGCGAAGGCGATGACCTACGGCGACGGCGTGCCGGGGCTGACCTGGAGCGTCACGAGCGGCAACCTCGTCAACGGCGACACGCTCGCCGGCTCGTTGGCGACGACCGCCTCCTCGACCGCCAACGTCGGCACCTATGCGATCAGTCGGGGGACGCTCGACAACGCGAACTACGCGATCGCCTACCAGGCAGGCGCGGTCACCGTCGCCCAGCGGACGATCACCGTCGCAGCGGACGCGAAGGCGATGACCTACGGCGACGGCGTGCCGGGGCTGACGTGGAGCGTCACGAGTGGCAACCTCGTCAACGGCGACACGCTCTCCGGCGCGCTCGCGACCGCGGCCTCGCCGACCGCGAATGTCGGCACCTATGCCGTCACCCAGGGCACACTCGCGGCCTCCGCCAACTACGCGCTCACCTATGTCGACGGTGTGCTGAATGTGACGCCGCGAGCGATCACGGTGGCGGGGAACGATGCGGCGATGGTCGCGGGGACGGCGGTGCCGGCGCTCGGTTGGTCGGTGATCCATGGTTCGCTCGTCGACGGCGACGCGCTCTCCGGCGCGCTCGCCACAGCGGCGACGGCCGGGTCGCCCGCCGGTGTCTACGCCATCCTCCAGGGTACGCTCGGCGCCTCGGCGAACTATGCGCTGACCTACGTTCCGGGCGCACTCACGGTGACGGCCGCGCCCGTGCCACCGAACACGGCGGGCGTTCCGCCGGTCGCGGTCGCGGCCGCGCTCGCGGCGACGCCGAACCGCTTCGTCGAGACCTCGGCCTCCAACGCCACCGTCGTGTTCACCACGAGCACGACGTCGCCCCTCACGGTGACCGGCGGCGAGAGCGGCGGCACGGCGACCCAGGCGTCGGGTGGTTCAGCCAGCGGCGGCACGACGGAGGCGAGCGGCTCCGGCTGCACCGGCGGGGCGACGTCGAGTGCCGCCTGCACGGCGACGCCGCATCCCGAGAACCGCCGCGTCGGCCGCTTCCTCACCTTCTCCGCCGCCACCCCGCGGCCGTCGCCGACTGGCAACGGTGCTGCGACGGTGCAATGATCCCGGCCGGCGGCGACCGAACGGACGCCGCCGGCCTCCACCTTGCGATAGGCGGCGCTCGTCGTCGCCGAGACGCCGCCGCGATCCGATCCCGTTTCGTCCCGTCCGACCGAGAGTTCCGCCCCGATGCCCGCTCGCCGCTCCGTTCTCCCGGCCCGCCTCTCGCCTGCCCTGCTCGGCCTGACGCTCGCAGCCGCCCTCGCGGGGGTGCCGCAGGCCGCCTTCGCCCAGGCCCGCGGCGTCGTCGAGCGCAACCTGCCCCCATCGTCGGAACCACCGGCGGCCTCGCGCAAGGCACCGCCCCCGCCACGCCGGCCGAGGACACCGCGCCCCTCGGCACCGACCTCATCGGCATCCGCCTCATCGGGCCCGACGTCGCCGTCACCGCCAAGCCTCGGTCGGGCCTATCCTTCACCGGCATCGAGGGCGTCCCCGCCGCCCGCCTCGACGCCGCCCTGAAGCCCTTCCTCGGCAAGCCGCTCTCCCGCAAGCTCGTCGCCGATATCCAGGCCGCCATCGCCAAGACCTATCGCGGCGCCGGACGCCCCTTCGTCTCCGTCACCGCCCCGCCCCAGGAGGTCACCTCCGGCGTCCTCCAACTGCGCGTCGTCCCCTTCAAGGCCGGCTCCGTCAAAGTCGACGATCCGGCCAACGCCGCCGCAACCGATGCCGCCCTCGCCGCCTCCGTCCGCGCCCCGCAAGGCCAGATCATCGAGGGAACCCAAGTCTCCGAGGACCTCGACTGGATCAACCGCTATCCCTACCGCCAGCTCAACGGCGTCTTCGAACCCGGCTCGACCCCCGGCTCCAGCGACCTCACCCTCGAGGTCTCCCGCGCCAAGCCCTGGCAGGCCTATGCCGGATGGGCCAACACCGGCACCAAGGAGACCGACCTCAACCGCTACTTCGTCGGCTTCGGCGCCGGCATCGAGGCCCTCCACGACCTCACCCTCTCCTACCAGCTCACCGGCAGCGGCAACCTTCTCTCCAACCCCGCCTCCATCAACCTCTCCGGCACCGACTGGCCCTCCTATGTCAGCCAGGCCGGGCGCATCGCGCTGCCCACCTTCGCCCGCCAGTCGATCGAGGTCGCCCCGAGCTTCGTCGCCACCAGCCAGGACGCCGCCGGCGACCTCCTCACCTTCCAGAACACCACCTTCGAACTGCCGATCCTCTACCGCTCCGCCCTCTCCAACCTCTCCTCCTCCCTCGCCGGCTGGGGCGAGATCTATGGCGGGGTGACGCCGCGCTGGCTGTCGCGCAAGACCTGGTATCAGGGCACCGACATCGCCGAGGGATCGGCCGGCGTGTTCGACCTCGTCGCCGGCTGGGCCGGATCGTGGGATCATGCCGAGGGCGGCTCCACCGCCCTCGACGTCCGCCTCCTCGTCAATCCCGGCGGCCTCGTCCCCGGCAACAATGACGCCACCTGGGAGACCTTCTCGAACGGCCGGGTGACGAGCGCGGAATATGCCTATCTCTATGCGACGCTGACCCAGGTCACCCCGCTCGTCACCCTGCCCGGCCTGTCGGGGGCGACGTTCCTCAAGGGCTTCTCCTGGAACACGAGCCTCACCGGCCAGATCGCCGGCCAGGCGCTGCCGGACACCGAGCAGCTCGCCATCGGCGGCTATTACGGCACCCGCGGCTACACGCTCGACGACGGCAGCGTCGACGCCGGCTTGGTGCTGCGCGACGAACTGCGGCTGCCGACCTTCCCGCTCCTCGGCGCCCTCGGGCTCAAGGCGCCCGGCATCGGCGCCCTCGACGATGTCGTCTCGCCCTACGCCTTCCTCGATGTCGGCTACGGCTACAACTACAACCTCAACGCCCTGCAGAGCCTCGAGCAGAACGCCAACACCACCTTGGTCGGCCTCGGCGCCGGCATCGACTACACCCTCGCCCACAACGTCCAAGCCGGGGCGCTGGCCGGCGTCGCCCTCACCAACGGACCCGAAACAGACCGCGGGACGGTTACGGTCCAGGGGCGCTTCAGCATCGCGTTCTGAACGGTTGAGCATCATCGCCAAGGACGGGGTATGCTCGGCGTCGGCGCCGATGTCCGACGCGCGAGTGACCTGCGGCGAGGAAAGCAATGTTCAATCGTAGGAGCTTTCTGACAGGCGCCGGCGCAGCTCTGATCAGTGCTCCGAATGTCCTGCGCGCCCAAACGATCCCGAAGCAGAAGCTTCGCATCGTTGTCGTGGCCAATCGGGATCACGAGGCCGACGGCCTTATGGCCGCCCTATGTAATCAAATGGCACACAGCCCAAACCTCAGTGCGCCTTATCAAGTTAAATGGCCGCGTTGGTCACGAGTTCGAACCGATCTCACAATGCCGATGCACGAGCGAGCGATGCCGCGGTGCCTCGTTGACGTCTTCAAGACGCCATCGGATATGGACCCCGCGGCGACAATGGAGATTTGGTGCATCGACGACCTCGCATTTACGGACGGAAACAGCGCTAAGAAATTGATCGCGATGGGCCAGATCACGGAATATGCGGCGGGCGCACCGGATGGGGTCATCGCATTCGGCACGGCGGCCTATCCCGGCCTGCCCTCCAACAATGGCTGCGCTGCGATCGGTGGCACGATCTTCATCCATGATGCTTCACGTGGCGCGCACGAAGGCTGGTCGTGGCCGGGCCATATGGGAATGCTCGTTCCGAGCCGTGTCCCAGCAACGTTCTTTTCGAATGTTTCCGCGGATCAAATACTATTGGTCGAGATCAACTCGCAAATGATCGCGCCCCAAAACCGTCCGGCGAGCGTCCTGCAGCTCGTGATATCAGCGGACGCGGTGGGAATCAGCTCTGTCAATGAGACGCCGCCCTATTGCGAGGCGGATACGAATGCCATCGTGGCGGCGCGGCAGGCCGGAGCAGCGAATATAACGTCCGTTGAGACGACACACGGGGTTATCCGCTCCATGTGGGACAAGCCGTTCATCTATGTGTCGGCGATTTCGAACCGGATTTGCCACTTCCCCGACGAGGCCGCTGGCCTATACGGACAGGAGTTCCCCGCCTCGCACAACGCCGGGATCGCGTTGAAATATGTCGTCCCCCATTTCGTCGCTGCGATCGCGTAGCACGAATCGCCTGGTTTCGTCGGAGGCTCAGCGCCCTTGAGTCAGGCGGCGATGGCCGCCGCTTGTGTTCGTTCCACCATCGTTGTGATTCCGCTATAGGTTGCGCAGGTTCTTCAGCATCAGCCGCATCACGCGGATGGTCGCCTCGAGGTCCTGCGGATCGGCCCCGTCGATCAAGGTCTCCTCACGGGCGAGCGCGATCCGCATGATCGCTTCGTGCAGTTCGTAGCCCTTACGGTTGAGGCGCCAGCGCTTCTTGCGAGGATCCGTCTCCGACACTTCGGATTGAAGAAAGCCGAACTCGTCGAGCGTCGCCAATGCCCGGCTGGCGGCTGCCTTGTCGAGATTGATGACCTCGCAGATCCGCGCCGCCGTGATGTCGGGCTCGATCGCCAGCATCGAGACGGCCCGCCACTCGCTGATGCCGATCCCGAAGCGCTCGCGGTAGAGGCTTGAGGCACCGCGCGACAGCGCGTTGTTGATGCTGGACAGGAAAAACGGCGTGTAGTTCGTGATGTCGAGGATCTCGACGCCGTCGCGTGTCGTGGTCGGGCGCGACAGGCGGCCTTCCGGGCAGGCTGTACCGGCTGGCGGCGGCACGGTCTTCGGCGTCTCGGCGGATGTCATGCTGGGCGTGCTTTCCTCGATTTCGCCAGGGCCGCGAACTGGCGCGCGGCTATTGTTCGGTGGCGGCCTTGACCGTCTCCGACGCCCGCAATTTTCCAGATTTGAAGCGGAATACAAGGCTCGGCACGCTCTCACCTTCGACGGCGAGGACGGCGTCTACCCCGGCGACGGTAAAGGAGAGCATGCTCCTCGCCGGTCAACGCGACGCCGTCGGAGAAGCCTTTACGCCGGAGGCTCGCCGCAAGCCGAAACCCCGGCGGGCCTGACGCCGATGGCGACCCCATGGGTCACGTCTGACGCTGCGGAAGGTGCACGACGAGCCCGTCGAGATCGGCACGAACGCGGATCTGGCACGAGAGCCGGCTCGACGGTTTCACCACGCCGACGGCGCTTTCGAGCATGTCCTCCTCGCCGTCGGCCCGCGCGCCGACCGCTTCGATCCAAGCGTCGTCGACATAGCAATGACAGGTGGCGCACATCATGGCGCCGCCGCATTCGCCGACGATCCCGTCGACGCCGTTCGAGATGGCGGCGCGCATCACGCTGTCGCCGGCGCGGGCGTCGACGACGGATCGGGCGCCGTCGAAAGACATGAAAACGATCTTTGGCATGGATTATTTCCCGATGAACTCGAGGGGCATGCGGTCGAGGGCATGGATGGCGTTGTTCGGCCGCCACACCGCCGCACCGGCGAACTCGATCCGGTCGACCTTCGCCGCCAGCACGGTGAGAAGCGTTTCGAGCTCGAGCCGCGCGATGTTCTGGCCGACGCAGCCGTGGATGCCCGCACCGAACGCCAGATGACCCACCGGCCTGCGCTCTATGCGGAAACGGTCCGGATCGCCCCATTTCTCCGGGTCGAGATTGGCCGCACCGAGCACGCAGAGGATCTTGCTCGATTCCGCGATCGTCACGCCGGACACTTCCGTCGCCACCGCCGCGGTGCGCCCGAAGGTGTGCACCGGCGAGGTATAGCGCAGCACCTCCTCGAAACACGGCCGCGCGAGCGACGGATCCGCTTTGAGCCGTTCATATTCCGCCGGATTGGCGGCGAGGCACCACAAGGCGTTGCCGATCCCGGTAACGGTCGTGTCGACCCCCGCAGACAGGAACGAGCGGATCAGCAGACCTGCCTCTTCCTGCGTGATCTCGCCCGCGTCCGCGGCCTCGTAGATGACCGATCCCATGCCCCCGGGGCGCAAGCGCGAGCGGGCGCACGCAGCCATGATCCAGGGCACGATCTCGGGGATCATCGCCGTCGCCTTGCGGCGCAGCGCGTTGTCCGGTCCCATCGAATTGAAGACCATGGCCCCGTAGTCGACCAACGGGCGCGGGTCGTGATCGACCATTCCCAGCGCATCGGGAAAGACGGCGGTCGGAAAGGCCTCCGCGAGGTCCGACACCGCTTCGAAACGACGCTTCTCGAGCAGCGCGTCCACCAGCTCGACGGCCTTCGCGTGGAAGGCGTCCTTGAACTTCGCGATGGCCTTGGGTGACAGCGCCTTCGCCATGACTTTGCGCGTGCGGGTGTGCTCCGGCGGATCCACTTCCAGGATGATCGACGGAGGACGCCAAGGCGTTCCATAGCGGAAATCGTTCAGGCCGACACCCCGCGACGACACGAAACGGGTGTGATCGGAAAAGATCTCCTTCGTTTCGTCATACCGTCCCGATGCGAGAACGGAATATTTTGGAATATAGACGAGCGACCCCTTGGCGCGCAGCTCGGCATAATATTCGTTGGGATCGGCGAGGATTTCCTCGTCGAACGGGTCGATGTCCCAGATCGGAACACCTTCTGTGGGCCTGAAGGCGAGATGCCCTTCGATCATCTCCATTGCGGTCTCTCCTCCCTTTTCAGCACATCTGACGATCTTGTCGCGTCAGTTCAGCCGACTTCCGCCCGGGGCAGAGCCTCCGGGCGGTCCGCGCGGCGTGATTTCCCGTGTTTTGATGTGGCTCGAACGTCCGCCGGCGTCCCCGCTCGTCGGGCGGCGGGTTATTCTTGAGTTGTGATAACAACTCGTAGGGTGTGCTTATATGAGTTGCAATGTCAACTCAAATCTCTCGACAAGAATTGGGCCGGCGTCGGCGGTCCCCGGCTCGGCAGCCTCGCCGAAAGAAAGCAAGGTCGGCCGCTCCCTCAAGGCGGGCCCGAACAGCGACGGCGGGGCGCTGTTTCAGCGGCCGGACAAGGGGCCGCCGAGGATGTTCTTCATGAGCCCGTCGAGGATATTCGAGCCGTCCTCCCGGCGCAGGTCGGCGTACCACCGCGTCGTCGCCCCGGGATCGGCGGCGTGGGTGATCTCGCAGCGCCGCCGCGCCTTCAAGACCAGCTCCCGCGTGCGCGGAGCCCGCGCGGCTTCGTAGGCCTGCAGCCCCGCGTCGAGCGAACCGTCGTGCCGCGACAGGGCCTCGGCGAGGACAACGGCGTCCTCCATCGCCATGCATCCGCCCTGCCCGATATCGGGGGTAGTGTTGTGGGCCGCGTCGCCGAGAAGGGCGACACGGCCTGTCACCCACGGCACGAACGGATCGATATCGAAGATCTCGACACGGTTCGTCGTCTCCGGCTCGATGGCATCGATCAGAGCCTGAACCTCCGGCACCCAGCCGCCGAAATACGCGCGCAGCAGCGCCTTGTAGTCGGCGCGATTGTTCTCGAGGCCGGAGGGCAACGGAACATCGAAGAAGAAATAGAAACGCCGGCCGGAGACTGGCATCAGCGACACCCGCTTGCCCTCGCCGACGAACGTGGTCCAGCGATCGACCGGGGCGAACGCCCCGTCCATGGACACGAGGCCGTTCCAGTTGACGTAGCCGGCATAGCGGCGCACGACGACCTTGCCGAGCACGTGGCGCCGCACGACCGAATGCGCGCCGTCGGCGCCGATCAGCAGATCGGCTTGCTCGCGGGTGCCGTCGGCAAAGACGGCGGTGACGCCATCGGCGCCTTCGTGAAGATCGGTCAGCTCGGTGCCGAAGCGGATATCGCCGCGGCCGAAGGCGGAGATCAGCATCGCCTGCAAATCCGCGCGCGAAACCGGATAGGCGCGGTGGCCGACGGCCTGCATCAGAGGATCGAGGCTGAACGCCGTCATCGTCTCGCCGGAGAGGCCGTCCACATAGGCCATCGCCCGCAGATCACCGCCGATCGCTGCGATCTCGTCCCCGAGCTCCAACCGTTCGAGGCAGGCGACACCGTTCGACCACAGGGAGATGGCGGCGCCGACCGGCCTGATTTCCCTGACCCGCTCGTAGACCCGGACCTCATGACCGAGGCGCCGGAGCGCGAGGCCCGCACACAGGCCGCCCATGCCGGCACCGACGACGCTGATCTTCATTCCCGAGTCGTTCCCAAATTGCGGACCCCAATCAGGAAGGAGGGCATAGTTCGCTTCGGTGCCGATGTCTTCGGATCTCGCGGCGTGCCCGCATTTCGCGCCCGTCGACGGGGTGACGATGAGGGAAGCCGTCTTGTGGCGGCCGTGTCACGCCCGCGGCGTGTTGGACCAGCCATGGATGAAGCGGATGAGGGATTTCGTGAAGGTCTTGAGCTGCGCGACCGAGACCTGCTCGTTGACGGCGTGGGCGTGCCGGAGATCGCCGGGCCCATAGATCGCCGCGGGAATGCCGGCGTCGCCGAACCAGCCGCCGTCGGTCACCGTGGGGGAGACGTCGAGGATCGCCGGGGCGCCCGTCTCCGTCGCGTGGGCGGCCGCGAGGAGGCCGACGGCCGGGTGGGCCGGATCGACCTCGAGAGCCGGAAAGATCTCGCCGCGGTCGAGGATCATCGAGGTGCCGCCCCAGCGGAAGGTCGGGGGATGCGCGCGCATCCAGGGGTCGGCGTGAGCGAGCGCCAGCACCCAGTCCTCGATCTCGCGGGCGACCGCCTCGTGCTTTTCGTTCGGATAGGTGTGGACGGTGATCCAGAGCCGGCATTCGTCGGCGATGAAGGCGGCGTGGCGGCCACCCTCGATCACCGCGGGATTGATGGTCGTCGCGCCGGGTGGGCAGCCGGGATAGGACTTCGTCACCGCCCAGTGCCGCTCGAGCTCCTGGAGGCCGAGCACGATCTTCGCCATCTTCTCGATGGCGCTCGCACCGAACAGCCCGCCGCCGGCATGGATCATCTGCCGGCGGGTGCCGTCGTGGAAGGTCTGCGGGCTTTTCAGCACGATCCAGCCGGTGATGACGCCGCCCTGCCCCTGGATGCGCAGGTCGGAGGTGTCGACCACCAGGGCGAAGTCGGCCGTGTAGCCGCGGGTGCAGCATTGCAGCGTGCCCGCCTCGCCGACCTCCTCGCCGATCACCGATTGAAAGATGATGTCGCCGCCGAGAGCCGCGCCGCCCTCCTTGAGGATCGTGAGGGCGAACAGGGCGCCGGCGAGGCCGCCCTTCATGTCCGCCGCACCGCGGCCGATCACGGCACCGTCGCGGACCACCGGCTCGAACGGCCCCGTCTCCCAGGCCTCGCCCGCCTGCACCTCGGCGACGTCCATGTGGCCGTTGAGGATCAGGCTGCGATGGCGCTCGGGGTCGGCGCCCTTGAGAACGCCGACCACGTTCGGATCGCCGGGATGGACGTCCCAGGTGTCGATGGCAAAGCCGAGCGCGGCGAGTTCGCCGGCCATGAAGGCCTGCGCCAGTGCGGTGTTGCGGGCCGGCGGTGACGGCGTCTCGAAGGCGATCAGCCGGCAGAGGAGATCGACGAGGCGATCCTCCTCCGCATCGACCCGCGCCAGAATGCCATCGAGATCGCCCGCCATCACCGCCTCCCGCCTGTCCGCTTAGCCGCTCACTTCAGTTCGACGGCATAATCCGAGACCGGAAGATCCTTCGTGATCACCTTGTTGTCCAAAAGGAATTTGGCGTAAGCCTGATAACGCGCCGTATCGAGCGCCGCCGGGTCCTTGTCGAACAGGGGCAGGGTCTCGCGCCACGCGGTCTTGTTGAGCTCGTTGTCGAGATCCTTGTGCTCCTTGGCGAAGGCCTCCCACGTCTCGGTCGGGTGGGCGAGAAGGTACTCGGTCCCCTTCTTGAGCGCGGCCAGGAACTTCTTCAGCTTCGGCTCGCCGAGGGCGTCCTTGTTGGCGAGGATGATCAGTTCGTCATAGGTCGGGATGCCGTTGTCCTCGACCTTGAAGACGACCGGATCGGCACCGCGCTCCTTGAGCTCGTTCGCCTCGAAATTGCGGTAGCCGCCGATCACCCCGTCGACCTGCTTGGAGAGCAGCGCGGAGACGAGCTGGAAATTGACGTTGACGAGTTTCACGTCCGAGAGCTTGACGCCGTGGTCGGCGAGCATGGTGCCGAGCGTCGCCTCCTCGATGCCGCTCACCGAATAGCCGATCGTCTTGCCCTTGAAATCGGCCATCGTCTTGATGCCGCTCGAGCCGAGCGCCAGCACCGTGTTGAGCGGGGCGTCGATCAGGGTGCCGATGCGCACCAGCGGCAGACCCTGCTGGGCATAGAGATAAAGCTGCGGCTGGTAGGAGATCGCGACGTCGGCCTGCTTCGCCGCGACGAGGCGGGGCGGCGTCGAGGGATCGGACGGCGGGATGATCTCGACGTCGAGCCCCTCATCCTTGAAGGCGCCGATCTGCTGGGCGACCAGCAGCGGCGCATGATCCGGATTGATGAACCAATCGAGCAGCACGGTCACCTTCTCCGCCGCCGAGGCGGCGGAGATCGTCATCAGCGTGAAGGCAAGGCCCAAAGCGGCTTTCCGAAGCATGTCCGGCTCCAAGGTTGGGGGGTGGCGGTTGCGGGAGGTGGTTGCGGGGTCTTGGGAGGGGGTCAGGCGGGGCGGTCCGCCGCGGGCACCCAATACAGCATGCGGGCTACCGCGACATCGACGAGCTTCCAGATGAGAACGGCGAGCACGGCGAGGATGAAGAGCGCCGCGAAGCAGGTCTCCGTCTGCATGCGGGCGTTGGCGTTCAGCATGACGTAGCCGAGGCCGCCGGCGGCGCCGACCCATTCGCCGATCACGGCGCCGATCGGTGCCACCGCGGCGGCGACCCTGAGGCCCGAGCCGAAGGCCGGCAGCGCCGCCATCAGCCGGACGTGGCGAACCTGGGCGGCGGGCGAGGCCCCCATGGTGCGGGCGAGATCGAGCCAGCCGGGCTCTGTGCGCTTCAACCCGTCGAAGAAGGAGGCCGCGACGGGGAAGAAGATGACGAGCACGGCCATGACCACCTTCGAGGTGAGGCCGAAGCCGAACCAGAGCACCAGGAGCGGCGCGAGGGCGAAGACCGGGATCGCTTGGGAGATGACGAGGACCGGCATCATCCAGCGCTCGAAGGTCGCCGAAACCATCATCGCGAGCGCCAGCGCCGCCCCGAGCAGGAGGCCGAAGCCGAGCCCGAGAACGATCTCGCCGAGGGTGATCGCCGTGTTGGAGATCAGGAATTCCCGTCCGCTCCACAACGCGCCCGCGACCGAGGGCGGCGACGGCAGCATGTAAGGCGGGATGCCGAGGAGCGTGACCGCCCACCAGACGAGGATCAGGCCGACCGCGATGACGAGGCCGCGCAGGCCGGGGTGGAGCGTGGGCAGGGTGCGGGGCATCAGCTCGCCTCCACCATGAGCCGCAGGAGATGACCTTGGCTGTGCAGCAGATCCGGGTCGTCGGGCGCGCGGGGCGGCTTGCCCGCGACCACGATCGGCGCCCCGAGCGTCGCCGGCGCGCCGGCGAGCACCATCAGCCGGTGACCGAGGCGGCAGGCTTCCATCGGATCGTGGGTGATGAGGAGCACCGTACGACCCTCGAGGAGCTCGGCCGCGAGATCCTGCACCCGGGCTCGGGTGATCGCGTCGAGCGCGGAGAACGGTTCGTCCATGAGCACGATCGGCCGGCGCTCGTAGAGTGTGCGCGCGATCGCGACCCGCTGGCGCATGCCGCCCGACAAGGCCGACGGCAATGCCTTGCGGCGCTCGGCGAGGCCGACGCGCTCGAGGAGGTGGCCGGCCCAGTCGAGGTCCGCCTTCTCGCCCCGGAGGCGCGCCCCGAGGGTCACGTTCTCGATCACCGAGAGCCAGGGATAGAGCAGATCCTGCTGGCCCATATAGGCGATGCGCCCCGGGATCGGGGCGCCGTCGGTGCCGACGACGCGGCCGGTCGTCGCCTTGGCGAGGCCGGCGATGATCTTGAGGAGGCTCGACTTGCCGACGCCGCTCGACCCGAGCAGCGCCACGAACTCGCCGCCGGCGATCTCGAAGGTGAGATTGTCGAAGACGAGATGGCTCTCGAACCGAAGCGAAAGCCCCTCGATCCGGATGCCGGGCGGCGCCGGCGGCGGCAGATCGGCCGCCTCGATCGTCTCCGGATCGGGTTTCGTGTGCATCGTCAAGACGCTCTCCTCGTCCAGCCGGACCGGCGGCACAGCGGGTGGTGGCTCAGGCGGCGTCGAGGCCCATCTGCCAGAACGCGGATTCGAGCCGGGTCGCGGTCGTGAAGATCTCCGACAGGCTGTCGAAGCGGGCGTCGCCACCGCGCCGGCGTCCGACCTCGTCGATCGCGCGGATCGCCTTGGCGACGCTCTCCCGGTATTCCTCGCCCTCGTAATTGCGCAGCCACGCACCGTAGGGGCTGCCGTCGAGCACGGTCGTCGGATCGGCCATCAGGATCTCGCCGATCTCGCCGTAGCCGGCGACGCACGGCAGGAGCGCGGCCATCAGGTCGAGGGCATCGCCGGTGAGCCCGACATCGATGACGTAGCGGGTGTAGGTGATGGTCTGCGGCGCCTCGGGCTCGGCGAGGATGGCATCTTCCTCGAGCCCCCAGGAGCGGCAATAGCCGATATGGACCGGCAGTTCGCCGACGATGGCGTTGAGCGAGGCGGTCGCTGAGCGAATGTCGGCGATCGAGGTGCTCTTGTAGACGAGGAGCCCGTAGGCGCGGGCGAAGTGGATCAGGAACAGGTAATCCTGGGTGAGGAAGCGGCGGAAGCAGCGCTCCGGCAACGTGCCGCGACCGAGCTGCTGCACGAAGGGATGGCGCACATAATGCGTCCACTCCTCGCCCGCCGCCGCGCGCAGCCGGCCGAACAGACCATATTCGAAGTCGATCTCACTCATTTCCGCCTCGACCGCTGACATCCCGGTCGCTCCTTACCATTCCGGCCGCGTCAGGTCGCGATCACGGTCCGCTCAAAAGGCGCCGGCCCGCGACATCTTTTTCCAGAAGGCCGCTGCGTCGCGGCTCCGAGGCGCATGCGGGCTCATTCCGCGGCACGGCGAACCACGACCATCTTGTCCTTGATCCGCCGGAACGCCGCGTTCGCCTCGCGCACCACCAGGCCTTCGTCGATGCGGGTGAGCTTGCGCCCCTGCATCACGACGGCGCCGTCGATGATCGAGGTGTCGACGACGCTGCCGTTCGACGCGAAGACGAGGTGGCTCGTCATGTGCACCGGGGTATCGCGCAGAAGGGGCGTGAAGATCGCGCTGTTGGTGTCGATCAGGATCACGTCCGCCTTGTAGCCCGGCGTGAGCTGGCCGGTCTTGTGACCGAGTGCCCGCGCGCCGTTGCGCGTCGCCATCAGGAGCACGTCCTTCGCCTGCATCAGGCTGGCGTCGACCCGGCTCGCCCGCTGGAGCAGCGATGCATATTTCATGACTTCGAACATGTCGGCGCTGTTGTTGCACTCGACGGCGTCGTGGCCGAGCCCGACATTGATGCCCGCCGCGATCATCTCCGGGACCCGGGCGATGCCGTTGCCGAGCTTCGCGTTGGAGTTCGGATTGTGGGATATATGGGTGCCCGTCTCGGCCACCATCGCGATCTCGCGATCGTCGAGCCAGACGCAATGGGCGGCGACGCAATCGGGGCCCAGGAGACCGGTTTCGTAGGCGAGTTCGGTCGGCCTGCGGCCGAACTGCCGCAGGCAGAAATCGACCTCGGTCTTCGACTCGTTGAGATGGACGTGGATGCCGGCCCCGAGCTGATCGGCGAGCTTGCGGGCATCGCGCAAGAGCTCCGGCGACGCGAGCGGCAGCCACTCGATGCCGATGCGCACCTCGATCCGCCCGTTCGCCTTACCGTGGTTGGTGACGAACGCGTCCTGGTTGTCGCGCAGGCTGTCGAGGTCGTGCTCGTCGAGGGCGACATCGTTGCTCAAGACGGCGCGGATGCCGATCTCCTCCGCGGCAACCGCGAGCGCGTCGAGCTGGCGGTACATGTCGTTGACGGTGGTGGTCCCGCCCTTCACCGATTCCATGTAGCTCGCGAGCGCCACCCAGTAGGCCGCCTCGGGATCGAGCGCGCGGATCAGCGGATACCAGCACTCGTCGAGATATTCCCAGAGCGGCATGTGGTCGTTGAACCCCTTGCCGATCGCCGTGTGGTAATGAAGATCGATCAGCCCGGGCATCACGATCTTGTCGGTCGCATCGATCACGATGTCGTCCGGCCCCACGGCCACCGGCGGGTCGCCAGCGAAGATCGTCTTGATCTCGTTGCCTTCGATGACGAGGCCACCCCGTTCGTGATAGGTGCCCGCCTCGTCCAAGGTGAGGATCATGCCGTTGCGGATGATGAGGCGTGACATTGTTGGGACCTCGAAGCTAAAGTTGTTTCAAGACCTCGGGACGTCTATCGTAAGTTGACGCCAAGACGAGGGGTCGCCTCAGCCTAACAGTGCCCGACCGGGGCTCGTCGTCGAGACTAGGCAACACCCCGTTGCCCGTCCGGCAACGCCAACGGCACCGTCCCGCGATAGCCGCGCTCGACGTGGACCAAGGGATCGCCGCCACCCTCGCGGAGGCGCACCTGCTCGACCGACGCGATGAAGATCGCGTGCGAGGCATGGTCCACGATGCGCTCGGTGCGGCAGACGAACGCCGAGAGCGCATCGGCGAGCACGATCGCAGTGCCGTCCTCGTGCCATGTCTCGCCGCGGAAGCGCTCCTCCCGACGCGAGGGATCGCCGAACGGCAAAGACACCGAAAGCTGATCCGCGGCCAGGACCGAGACACCGAACCGCCCCGCCTCGACCAGCGGCCGGTAGGCCGACGAGGTTCGGCTCACACAGACGAGCAGCGACGGCGGGTCGACCGCGAGCGACGTCACGGACGTCACGGCCAGGCCATGCCGCGCGCCCTCGATCACCACGGCGACGATCGAGACACCCGACGCGAGCCGCCGCATGCCGGATTTGAACGCGGCCGGGTCCGCCGTCGGCGCGGCCGGGTCTGACGGAGCGGTGGCGGAGAGCGTCGTCATGGGCAACCCTCCGCCGGCGCGTGTCACGGGATCAAGAGGAGCGAGCCGGTGGTCCGGCGCGCCTCGAGATCGGCATGGGCCTGCGCCGCCTCCGCGAGCGGGTAGCGGCCGACATCCCCGGCGCCGAGCACGCCGGACGAAAGGAGACCGAACAGCGCGGCCGCTCCCTCCTCGATCTGCGCCCGGCTCGCCATGTAATGAGCGATCGAGCAACGGGTGAAGAAGAGCGAGCCCTTGGCGCCGAAGATGCCGCCGTCGTTCTGCGGGATCGGGCCGGAGGCCGTGCCGAAGCTCACCATCAGGCCACGCGGACGCAGCGTGTCGAGCGACGCCGCGAAGGTCGTGCGGCCGACGGAATCGTAGACGACATCGACCCCCTCCGGCGCGATCGCCCGGACGTCCGCGGCGAAGCTGCCGTCGTCATTGACGATCACATGGTCACAACCTGCCGCAGAAGCGAGGGCCGCCTTCTCCTGCGACCCGACGATGCCGATCGTGGTGGCGCCGAGATGCTTCAGCCAGGTGGCGGCGATCCGCCCGACGCCGCCCGCGGCGGCATGGAGGAGAATGCGGTCCCCCGGCTTCGCCGCATGGACCTTGTGAACGAGGTAGAACGCCGTGAGGCCCTTGAAGAGTAGCGCGGCGGCGACGTCGAACGGGATCTCGTCGGGCAACTTCACGACGCGGGCCGCCGGGACCAGCCGCACCGTGGAATAGGCCCCGGCGGGCCGCCGAGATAGCCGATCCGGTCGCCGGGCGCGAGATGGCCGACATTAGCCCCGACCGCCTCCACCACGCCGGCGCCCTCGACGCCGAGGCCGCTCGGCAGCGGCAGCGGATAGACACCGCTGCGATGATAGACGTCGATGTAGTTGACGCCGATCGCCTCGTGGCGGACGCGGACCTCGTCGGGTCCCGGTGTGCCGGGGTCGCGGTCGACCCATGCCAAGACGTCCGGTCCGCCCGTCGCCGCGATCTGAAAAGCTCCGTCCGACACGATGCCACCTCACCCGTTCAGAAATGCCGAGACTGCCGCATTGAAGGCGTCCGGCTCGCAATAGGACACCGCATGCCCGCCATAAGCGAGCTTGGTCAGGCGGGCGTTGCGAATGCTTGCCGCCAGTTCCTCGGAGGCGACCGGCGGCGTCAGGATATCGTCCTCCGCGACCAGCACGAGGGTCGGCGCCTCGATCGCGCCGAGATAGGGCGTGCCGTCGAACCCGACCACCGCCTCGATCCGCGAGCGAATGATCGATTGGCTCGTGCTGTTGCGGATGTTGCGGTCGAGCTCGCGCTCGATCGTCGGCCATGTCTCGCACACATAACGCGGCGGATAGAGAAAGATCGGCGACGAGCGATGGAACGCGGGCGGACCGTCCGCCATCAGCAAAGTCTGCCTAAATTCCATGCACATGCGCATCTGCGGGCAGAGCGTCGCCCAGGTCGCGTAGAGCACGAGCCGGTCGACGCGCTCGGGGTAGCGCGCTGCAAGAACCTGGCCGATGGCCCCGCCGGTCGAATGGCCGACGATCGAAGCTCGCTCGATCTCGAGATGATCGAGCAGCGCAATCAGGTCGTCGGCGAGCAGTTCGATCGAGTAGCGGCTCTCCGTCCGCGTGGTCCGGCCGGTGCCGCGATGGTCGTAGCGCAGCACGCGGTTGCTGCGCGCCAGGGCGGAGACATTGGGTTCCCAATAGGACGCAACCCCGGCGAGCCCGGAGACAAGCACGACGGGCGCGCCCTCCCCTTCGAACTCATAGAACACGTCGAGATCGGACAACGAGGCGACGGCCATCGCAGACTTTTCCTTCTCGAACGCGCTCAAACGGGATCGGCGACGGCGGCCACGGTGGCGATCTCCACCAGGAATTCCTGCTTCACCAGCGGGGTCTGGATGGTGTAGCGGGCCGGCCGATGGAGCGGAAAGAAGGTCCGATAGACCTCGTTCATGGCCGCGTAATCGGCCAGATCCTTGAGGAAGATGTGGTTGAAGAGAACGGTTTCGAGGCGTCCTCCGCCGGTCTCGACCGCGGCCTTGATCAGTTCCAGCACGACCCGAGTCTGTTCGGCCGCATCGCCGATGCCGAGGATGGCGCCATCGGGTGCCATCGCCAGCGTGCCGGAGACGAAGATCAGTCCGTTCGCGCGGGTCGCCGAGCTGTAGGGGGCGAGCGGCGGCGGCGCCTGGGGCGGGGTGATGATATCGACGGCCATGCCGATCCTGCCGGTTTGGAGAGCCTCTTCGCCGATCGGGGATCGAGACGTCCCGCCGGCGCTGCATCATCGGTAACAGCGCGATCCGGCACAGACGTAGACGAGAGTGCGGCATAGCGTGTTGCCGCGGCGGCAACGCACCGCCTGCGCTTGCCCGACAAGCGCGGCATGGAACTTGCGTGACGTCCCCGGTCCCGTTGGACCCTCAGCAGGGCGGACGTGCCGTGAACTTCAACACCTACCGCTATTTCAACGAGGTGGCAGAGACCCGCTCGATCCGCCGCGCGGCGGATCGGCTCCATGTCGCGCCTTCCGCGATCAGCCGCCAACTGGCGCTCCTGGAGCACAGCCTCGGAACGATGCTGCTCGAGCGCACCAACACCGGCATTCAGCTCACGCCGGCCGGGCTGATGCTCGAACGCTATACGCGGCACATGTTCCGCGACCTCGAGCGGGTGCAGGATTCGATCAAGAACCTGAAGGGTCTGAAGCAGGGTGAGGTGAAGGTCTGGGTCATCGAAGGCCTGATCCTCGACTTCCTGCCGCGCGCGATCTCGAGCTTCAACGAGATCTATCCGGCGATCCGCTTCTCCGTCTTCTGCGAATCCTCTGACGGCATCCTGGAGGCGCTGATTCAGGACGAAGCCGATATCGGCATCGTGTTCAACGCCAAGGAACGTCCGGGTATCGAGATCGTCGCCGAATATGGCGAGCCGGTCATGTGCCTCGTCGCCAAGGACCATCCCTTCGCCGCCCGCGAACGTCTGACGCTCGCCGAGATGTGCAGCCAGCAGATCTCGCTGCCGATCGCGAGCTTCGGCCTGCGCCAAGTCTTCGATCGAGCGATCGCTCGTATGCACATCAGTCCCGACGTGACCGTGACCAGCAACAATCTGGAGCTGACGAAGAAGATGGCCGCGACCGGCCGCACCGTCACGATCGCCCCCGCGCTCGCCGCGAGCAAGGAGATCCGCGACGGGCTCCTGAAGGCCATCCCGATCGATCACCCGGACTTCTCCGAGGCCAAGGCCGCCGTCTGCGTGCACCGCGACCGGCGGCTCTCCTACGCGGCGAACGAGTTCCTGCGCAAGCTCACCCGCTCGTTCGACACCGTCGGCCAGCCGGCGCCATGAACGCCGACCGTGTTGCCGCAGCGGCAACGCGGCCGTCCCCAATCTCGGTTACGCGGGCGTCGGCGAATTCGCTAGCGTTCCGGAGAAGAGCGGCGCAGGCGGCGGGAGAGTTCGCAGACTTTCCCCACCGGGCGGACAGGCGCCGAGAGGAGCTTCGTCATGTCGAACGCGAACCATTCCGTCGAACTCGGCGTGTTCCTGCCGGTCGGCAATGGCGGCTGGATCACCTCCACCACCAGCCCGCAGCTTCCGGCGACGTACGACTATAACCGTCGGGTCGCGCTCCTCGCCGAAGAGCTCGGTTTCGACTTCGCCCTCAGCATGGCGAAATGGCGCGGCTACGGCGGCCCGAGCCGGCATTGGGATTTCACCCTCGAATCCCTGACCACGATGTCCGGCCTCGCCGAGGCGACCTCGCGGATCGGCGTCTGGGGCACCATCCACACGATGGTGTTCCATCCGGCGGTGGTCGCCAAGATGGCGGCGGTCATCGACCAGATCTCGAACGGTCGCTTCGGCCTCAATCTCGTCGCCGGCTCCAACCCGGCGGATCAGGGCCAGATGGGGCTCTGGATGGATCTCGACCACGACGAACGCTACGCCCTCGCCGAGGAGTGGATCAGCGTCGCCAAACGGCTTTGGACCGAGGACCGCGTCGATCACAAGGGCCGCTTCTTCACGCTCGAAGACTGCATGTCGAACCCGAAGCCGCGCACGATGCCGCCGATCATCTGCGCCGGCGCCTCGGACCGCGGCTTCCTGTTCACCATCCGCAATTGCACCGGCAGCTTCCTGCTCGGCAGCGACCACGACGACTTCATCAAAACGGGCCTGCGCGCGAAGGAACTCGCCCGCGAGGTTGGTCGCGTCGGCTTCAAGACCTATGGGCTCTTCACCATCGTTCCGGGTCGGACCGACAAGGAGGCCCAGGAGCGCGTCGACCATTACAATGCGGGCGTCGACACGATCGCGCTCGACAATCAGACGCGGGAATATTCCTCGGACCGTAGCCTGAAGCAGAACACCATGGCGAACCGCTTCATCCAGCAGGGCAACGAGCGCAACTCGATGACCAAGGCCGCGGTGGTCGGATCGCCGGAGACGATCGGCCGGAAGCTCGCCCACATCGCCCGCAGCGCCGATCTCGACGGCATCACCGTGATCGTGCCGGACTTCATCGACGATCTGCGCACCGTCGGGACGGAGGTCGTCGAGGTTCTGGCCGCGTGCGGCGTCACCACCAAGGCGTTCGAGACCGCGCGGACCGGTGCCTATGCCCATTAACCCGAGCGGGGTCAAACAGCAGACCTTCTACAGCCACGCCATTCCGAAGCGGGGCACCCCGGTCTTCCTGACCGGACAGGTCGCCTGGGATGCCGAGGGCCATGTGGTCGGCGCCGGCGATATCGATGCGCAAGTCGCGCAGGTCTACCGCAATCTCGGGATGGTGCTCGCCGACCTCGGCGCGACGCCGGCCGACATCGTAAAGACGGTCACGTATGTCACGGACCGCGCCTTCATCCCGGCGATCCACAAGGGCCGTCACGCCTTCTTCGGCACCGCCACCCTGCCCGCGAGCACCCTGGTCGTCGTCGCCGGCCTCGCGGACCCGGCCTTGATGCTCGAAATCGAGGCCGTCCTTATGCTCCCCGAGGACCAACCCGCCTTCCGACGCTGAGGGCTCCAGTCCATCCGGGCAGGGCTCACAGCGGTCCGCATCCGCCCCGTCGGGCCCTAATCCCCTCCCCGCCGCCCCGACGCCATCCACCGGGCGACCCTCGCGCCTATCGTTCGTGCGCACACCAGCGTTCGGCGTTCGTTGACGCGTCCGATGAACTCAGTATAATGAGTGTACTGAGAATGTTTCCCCGACGTCCGTCGGCCGCTCGAGTCGGCGCGACGGATGGCCGGCCGGAGAGGCCGATGGGGCGACGATCGGAGCGGAGAGGAGGCCCGAGTGGGCGCGATCTATAAGAATGCGGCGCGGTACGCCAAGAGCCGTCACTTGTTCGAAGAGGCCCGCAAGGTCATTCCGGGCGGCGTCAACTCCACCGCCCGCGCCACTTGGTCCGGATGGGATCCCCATCCCCTCTTCGTCGAGGGCGGCGACGGCGCCCAACTCACCGACGTCGACGGCAACACCTACCTCGATTATCTGCTCGGCCTCGGCCCGATGATCCTCGGCCATCGTCCCAAGGCGATCACCAAGGCGGTCGTCGAGGCGATCGAGACCCACGGCACCGTGTTCGCCCTGCCGATGGCGGCGGAGATCGCCCTCGCCGAGAAGCTCATCGCCTCCGTACCGAGCCTCGAACAGGTCCGCCTGTGCAACACCGGCACCGAGGCCGTGCTCTATGCGATCCGTCTCGCCCGCGCCTTCACCGGGCGGCGCAAGATCATCCGCTTCGAGGGCATGTATCACGGCTTCTCCGACGGCGTGTATTGGTCGAAGCACCCGAACCCGGAAACCTCCGGCAGCGACCGCGCGCCGATCCCCGTGCCGCAGGGTCCCGGCATGCCGGCGAGCATCGCCGACAGCCTGATCATCCTGCCCTGGAACGACGCGGCCCTGGTGCGCGAAGTGATCGAGCGCGAAGGCGCCGACATCGCCGCCGTGCTGACCGAACCGGTGATGTGCAACACCGGCTGCATCCTGCCGGAGCCGGGCTTCCTCGAGGCGCTGCGCGAGATCACCCACAAGGCCGGCGTCGTGCTGATCTTCGACGAGGTGATCACCGGGTTCCGTCTGGCGCTCGGCGGTGCCCAGGCGAAATATGGCGTGACGCCCGACCTCTCCACCTTCGCCAAGGGCCTCGGCGGCGGCTTCCCGGTCGCCGCGATGGGCGGACGGGCCGACATCATGTCCCTCGTCGCCGACGGCACGGTTTCCATGGCCGGCACCTATGCGGGCAACGTGATCGCGGTGTCCGCCGCGAACGCCGCGATGGCGACGCTCTCCGAGCCCGGTCTCTACGATCGGCTCTACGAGGTGTGCGATCGCCTGCGCTTCGGCCTCGAGGCGGTGTTCCGCGACGCCGGCATCCCGACGCGCGTCGCCGGCATCGGCCCCGTGTTCCAGGTCTGGTTCTCGGACCACGACATCCGCGACTACCGCGACGCGGCGCGCCATGCGAGCCACAGCCTGTTCCGCATCTGGTGGGAGGAGATGCTGGAGCGCGGCATCCTGTTCCACCCCGGTGCGTTCGAGAACCTCTTCGTCTCCTTCGCCCACACGGTGGACGACGTGGATCGCACCCTTGCCGCCGCGCGCGAGGTGGCGCAGATCATCCGCAACAGGTGATCCTCGCCGGAGGTCGGGACCGCGCTGCGCGGACCCGACCGCTTCGGCGGCCGGACAACGAGGCGGTGGGCCGACCGGCGCTTCCCGCTCTCCGCATGCGAAGGAGCCCGCCCCGCTCATGGCGCCAAGCGATCTGCCCGTCCGACCGGAGTTCCCGGCCGGATCCGACCTCTATCTCGGTCTCGACCTCGGCACGTCGTCCCTGAAGGCGGTGCTGTGCGATGGCGCCATGGCGGTGGTCGGCAGTGGGTCGGCCGGCTATCCGATGGCGAGCCCCGTTCCCGGCGCGGCCGAGCAGAATCCGGCGGATTGGGTCGACGCGGCGGGCCGTGCCGTGCGCGCGGCGCTCGCCGACGCCGAGGCGGCCGGGTGTGCGAACGCCGCCGCCGCGGTGCGCGCGATCGGTCTCTCGGGGCAATTGCCGACCCTCGTCTGCCTCAAGGACGGCATCGCCGACGGGCCGGCGATCGTGTGGAGCGACGCGCGGGCCGACTCCGCGGCCGCCGCGCGGCTCGGCCCCGACGGGCCCGCGATGTTCTACCGGCGTACCGGCATGCCGGTCGACGGGCGCTATCTCGCGCCGATGCTCGCTTTTCATCGGGCCGACGCGGCGGCGCTCGACGGCATTCTCTCGGCCAAGGATTATCTCTGCTTCGCGCTGACGGGACGGTCGGTCACCGACCCGTCCACGGCCGCGGGCTATGCGGTGTTCGATCTCGCCACCGGCCGCTTCGCCGACGATCTCGCGGCCGTGTTCGATCTCGACACGGCGCTCTTGCCGGCAATAGCGCCCGCCGGTGCCGTCGCCGGCACCCTGACGCCTGCGGCCGCGGCCCGGCTCGGCTTGCCCGCCGGCGTGCCTGTCATGGTCGGCGCGGCCGATTCCGCCGCCGGCGCGCTGGCGATGACCGGCGGCGATTCCGCTGCGGTGGCAATCGTGATGGGCTCGAGCACCATCATCTTCGCCGCGTGCGACAGCCCCCGACCGGATGACGCGCGGCGCTACCTCCTGACGCCCCACGCCGCCGCGCCCGGGGAGGCAGCTCGCTACGGCCGGGAGATGGATCTCCTCGCCACCGGCACCGGCCTCGCCTGGCTGAGTCGCCTGACGGGATCGAGCGTCGAGGCTCTGGAGACAGCGGCCCTGGCCGCCCCGCCCGGAGCCCGCGGCGTGCGGTTCGCACCCTATCTCGCCGGCGGCGAGCAGGGCGCACTGTGGGATCCGAGCCTTGCCGGCGTCATCCACGGCCTCACCATCGCGCACGGCACCGGCGATCTCGCCCGCGCCTATTTCGAAGGTATTTTCTTCGAGATGCGGCGTTGTCTTGATGTTTTAGAAGAAGCGACGCCGGTGCGCCGCGCGGTGGTGTCGGGCGCGGCGGCCGGCAATCCTGGCCTCATACATCTCATGGCGGACGTGCTCGGACGGCCGGTTCAGGTGTTCACCCATGCCGCCCCGTCGGCCCTCGGCGCGGCGATGCTCGCGGCCGGACGGACGGATCCCGCGGGGGCGTATTTCGGTCCCGTCACGCAGCCCGGTCCTGCGGCGGAGCTCTATGACGAATTCTACGGCGCCCACCGGGCGCTGTTTCCTCGCCTCGCTGTGCGGTGACCGCCCGAGATCGTGATCGGAGGATATTTCCCATGGACCGTCTCGATACCGCGGCGCGTGCGCCCGCCATCGCCTGGTACGACGACGAGGAAGCGCTCGCCGAGGCGGCCGCCCGGCACGTCGCGGCTCTGATCGCGCGCCGTCCGAACGCCGCGATCGCCTTCCCGACCGGTGCGACGCCGCTCGCGACCTATCGCCGGCTGGCCGCGATGAGGGCCGACGGAGCCTTCGATCTCTCGCAGGCGCGCGTCTTCAATCTCGACGAATTTGCCGGTAAGGGGCCGCAGGATGCCCAGAGCTACGCGAACTTTCTCGGCCGGCATCTGACCGGCCCCCTCGCCCTCCCCGCCGACCACGTCCGCTTCTTCAACGGCGCGGCGCCCGATCCGGAGGCCGAATGCGCGGCGGTGGAGCGGGCGATCGAGGCCGCCGGCGGGCTCGATCTCGCGGTCCTCGGGCTCGGACGCAACGGCCATGTCGCCTTCAACGAGCCGGGCTCGGCGTGGGATTCGCCGAGCCGCGTCGTCGAGCTCGCCGAAGAGACCCGGGCGGCGCAGGGGCCGCTCTACGACGATCCCACCGACGTGCCGAAGTTCGGGCTGACGCTGGGCCTCGCCCCGCTGCGCCGGGCCCGGTCGCTGCTCCTCCTCGTCAGCGGTCGCGGCAAGAGCGCCGCGCTCGACGCCCTCGCGCGCGGAGAGGCCGATCCGCGCTGGCCGGTGACGTCGCTGCTCGGCCATGACAACCTCGCCGTGCTCGCCACCCGCGCCGCCGCGAACGCCTGATCGCCGTCGGGAAACGCAACAGATCCGAGGACTTGCTGGATAGGGTGGCGTCTTGTCGGGGTGCGGCGCTCTCGCATAAGATGAGGACATGTGCGGGTCGTCACGCGGCCCCATCGCCGCCGCGCCCATTCCCGACATGCCCCGGAGGAGGCGGGCGGCCACCCCATCCGAGGAGAGCGTCCCCTTTGGCCCGCAAAAGTGCAGCCCCCGCAAAAGCCGCGCGCGAGCCGCAGAAATTGCGCTACGAGGTCGTCTACGACCTTGTGCTGGATCTCATTGCCAAGAACGGCCTGAAGCCCGGCGACAAGCTTCCGAGCGCCACAGACTTGGTGGCGATGTCGGGCGTCAGCCTGATTTCGGTCCGACACGCGCTCGACAAGCTCGAAAATGCGGGCCGCATCCGCCGGCACCAGGGCATCGGCACCTTCGTCGCCCGCGAGCGGATCGTCAGCGAGCCGAGCCGGTCCGGCGAACTTCTGCAGACGCTGGCGGTCGACGGGGCCGAGCCGGAGCTTTCCACCGAGGTACTGGAGCTCGCCGTCGGCCTGCCGAGCCCGACGGTGGCCCGCGCGCTCGCCGTCGATCCGGGCACGCCGGTGTGGACGTTGGTGCGCCTACGCAAGGTGGGCCGCGATCCGGCCATTCTGGAGCAGGCCATTCTGCCCTTGTCGCTGGTGCCTTCGCTCGGTGAGGCACAGCTAACGGCCGGCGGTTCGCTCTATCGCTTCCTCGCCGAGCGCTACGACCTCGCCGACGAGCGCACCGAGCAAGTCTTCGAGGTGGTACGCCCGACGGCGGCGGAACGCGAGCGCCTCGGCTTGCAGCCACGCGAACAGGTCGTGCGCATCCGCGGCGTCAGCTTCACGGCCGCGGGCGTCGCGTTCGATTGCTGGAGCCAGACCTACCGCGCGACCGATTTCGTGTTCTACACCACCGGCAACGGCCAGCACCGTCTGCTCGCCCCATCCCAGACCGACGATTGGAGCGTGACGCCGCTGCCGGGCGTCTCCTCCAAACGCGGCTGATGACGCGCGCTCAGGCGCTCGCGCGCAGGCTCGGATCGAGCCTCGGGATCGCCGCCATCAAAGCGCGGGTGTAGGCCGCCTTCGGTGCCCCGACGACCTCGGCCGGCGGCCCCTCCTCGACGATGCGACCGTTGTGCATCACGGCGATGCGGTCGGCATAATCCGCCGCCGTCGAAAGATCGTGGGTGATCATCAGGATCCCCATCGCCTGGGTGCGGCACAGCGCGCGCAGGAGATCGAGGATGCCAGTGCGCACGGACACGTCCAGCATCGAGACCGGCTCGTCGGCAAGCAGCAGCGACGGCCGCAGGATGATGCTGGCGGCGATGGCGACCCGCTGGCGCTGGCCGCCCGAGAGCTCATGCGGATAGCGGTGGACGAACCGCGCGGCGGGGCTGAGCCCGACGGCCTCCAGCGCGGCGTTCACCCGCGCGGCCCGCTCGGTGCGGGGCAAGCCCGGCTCGTGGATGCCGAGCGGCTCGGCGACCGTCTCCCCGACCCGAAAGCGGCTGTCGAGCGCCTCGTAGGGGTCCTGGTAGATCATCTGCATCCGGCGGCGAACCCGGCGCCATTCGGCCGGCGGAAGACCGGTCAGGTCCCGCCCTTCGAACAGGATGTGGCCCCCGTTCGCCGGCACCATGCCGAGTGTCGCCTGCAAGGTGCTCGTCTTGCCGCAGCCGGATTGCCCGACCAGCGCCACGAGGTCACCGCGCCGGACGGAAAGCGAAATGCCGTCCACCGCCTGCTTCTCCGGCGGCCGTCGGCGGAGCACGATGTCGGCGAACCGCGGAGCGGTCGCGTAGGCGACGCGTAGGCCTTCGAGGCGCAGGAGCGGGGCGTCGTCGCCCTTCAGGGCCACCGGCGAGCCGGCGATTGCCGCCGCAAGCGTCGGCGCGGCCTTGAAGAGCCGGCCGGTATAGGGGTGCGCGGGATGATGATAGAGCTGCGTGACCGCGCCCTGCTCGACGAGCTCGCCCTTCAGCATGACGCCGGCGCGCGCGCAGGTCTCGGCGACCACGCCGAGATCGTGGGTGACCAGGATGACGCCGAGCTGCAATTCGCGGCCGAGCCGCACCAGGAGCTCCAGCACCTGCTTCTGGATCATCACGTCGAGCGCGGTGGTCGGCTCGTCGGCGAGAAGAACCTTCGGATTGCAGGCGAGCGCCATCGCGATGATGGCGCGCTGGCGCATGCCGCCGGAGAATTGGTGCGGATAGCGTGCGGCCTGATCCGGCGCGATGCCGACGAGGCCGAGCAAGTCTCCGACCCGCTGGAGCCCCGCGCGGCCGCGGGCCATGCCGTGGACCTCCATCGCCTCGGCGATCTGCCAGCCGACCGTCTTGACCGGGTTCAGGGCGTTCATCGCGCCCTGAAACACCATCGCGACGTCCTTCCAGCGGTGAGGCGCGACGCTCGCCTCGCCGCGGGCGAGGATATTCTCGCCGTTGAGGACGATGCGGCCACCGACCCGCGCGGACGACGGTAGCAGACCCATCACCGCCTGGATCGTGGTGGTCTTGCCGGAGCCGGATTCGCCGATGAGGCCGTAGCACTCGCCGGCCTCGAGGTGCAGCGACACATCGCGCACCACATGCGCTTCCGGGGAACCGACGGCGTTGCCGAGCGCGAACCAGACGTTGAGCGCCTCGATCGAGAGGAGCGGCGTGCGGGTTGCGGGCGTGGGTCCGGCCGAAGCGGCGATGGTGGCGCTCATGCCTCTCTCCCCCGACGAGGTGCCGCCTCGGGACGGTGTGGCGGCGTCCGCATCTGCCAGTGGCGGAGCGACAGATAGGAAATGCGCAGGCGCGGGTTGAGGCTGTCCTCGATGGCCCGGCCGAGCATGTAGCACCCCATGACGATGCCGCCGACCGCGAGCCCGGCCGGGACCACGGCCCACCACGCCCCGGCGCTGGCGGCGGCACGGTTGAAGGCGTGCTCCAGGATCGTGCCCCAGGTGATGGCCGTGCTGTCGGACAGGCCGAGGAAGGCGAGCGCCGTCTCGTTGAAGATCGCGAGCGTCACCGCGAGAACGGCATTCGCGGCGAGCAGCGGCCCGAGCTGGGGCAGGATGTGGCGGCGGATGATGGAGACGTGCGAGGCGCCGAGCGCCTCGGCACGCCGCACGAAGACACGGCCGCGCAGGCCCTTCACCTGCGCCCGGATCAGACGCGCCGGACTCGTCCACATCAGCACGCCGATGACGATGACGACATGGGTGAGACTCGGTCCCCACACCGCCGCGACGACGATCATCAGCACCATCTGCGGGATGACGATGAGATAGTCGGTGATGCGCATGAGCACCATGTCGACCCAGCCGCCGAAATAGCCGGCGGCAACCCCGACGACGGTGCCGATACCGATCGCGATCAGGCTCGCCGACAGCCCGACGAGCATCGAGATGCGGCTGCCGCGGATGACGAGGCTGAGCATGTCGATGCCGCCATCGTCGCAGCCGAGCCAATGGGCGGCAGAGGGCGGCTGAAACACGCCGCAGGTCGCCTCGACCGTGCTGTAGGGCTCGATGAGCGGGGCGAACAGCGCGACGAGGGCGTAGAACGCGATGATGACGAGGCCGATCACCGCGCCGGGATCGTGCAGCACCGTCGCGATCGCCGAGGGAGGCGCCGTCGCCGCTCCCTCCTTGTCGAGACTGGAGGGGGTGTCGGGACTGAGGCCGGCCGCCGCCGGATCGATCAGGGGTGCCGGATTGCCGCTCATGCCGTCACCCGCGGGTCGAGGCGGAAATAGGTGAGGTCGGCGATCAGATTACAGGCCGTGACCGCGATCGTGATGGCGAGGAAGCCGCCCTGGAGCATCGGATAGTCCCGCTGGAGCACCGCCTCGTAGAGCATCCGGCCGATCCCGGGCCAGGAGAAGATCACCTCGACGAGGATCGAGCCCGACACGATCGAGCTCAGCGACAGCGCGGTCATCGTGATGACCGGCAGCATCGCGTTGCGCAGCGCGTGGGAGACGATGATCCGTCGGCGCGGCACGCCCTTGGCCCGGGCGGTGAGGATGTAGTCCTCGCCCAGCGTCTCCAGCATCGCGGAGCGGACGATCAGCGTGTTCTCGGCAAACAGGGTCAGCGTCAGGGTCGCCACCGGCATGATCATGTGCAGGCCGACGTCCGTGACCGTACCCCACAGGGAATCGTCCATGCGGAACGGATCGGCCATCCCGGCCGAGGGCAGCACGCCGGCAAAGGCGATGAGGATCATCACCCCCAGGAACTGGGTCGGAAAGGCGTAGAGCAGGACGGCGATGTTGGTGGAGAGGTGATCGAACCAACCGCCCCGCCGGGCCGCCGCGACGACGCCGAGAGCGCTGCCGATCAGGATGGCGAGCACAGTGCCGGTCGCCACCATCGGCAACGTGTTCGCGAAGGCTTCGATGAGATTGTCCGTGACCGGCAGGCGGTTCGAATAGGACACCCCGAGATTGCCGTGGGCGAGCTGGACGAGATAGCGCCAGAACTGAATCGTGAGCGGCTGATCCAGCCCGAACTCGACCTCGAGAGCGTGCTTGAGTTCCGCCGAGGCGTTCGGCACCCGTGAGATGCGGGTGACCGCACTGCCCGGCAGGACGCGGAAAAGCAGGAAGTTCAGCACCGTCGCGACGGCGACGGTGACGACGGCGAATCCGATGCGCTTGACGAGATAGGCTGCGCCGAACAACGCGCCCCCCAAGGGTTCTATCGGTGGCCGGGCGACCGCAATCGCGCCCGCAGGAGGGTGCCGGCCCGCGGCCCTGCGGTGCGGCCGGTCAAGGCGGCCTCCGCGGGGTCCGGGACACCGTGCCGGCGCCCTTGACAGCACTCATCATACTCAGCATTCTTTTTGGAAATCAAGGCGGCAAAATATGTCCCTCGCGGGCGGGCCGGCCGGTGACGCCATGGCGTTCCGGAGCCGGTTCGGAAAAATCCTTCCTCCGCCTTGGCCACCGGTCTCGCGACGTCGGGGCCGGATCACGTCTTCCAGAAGGGGCCGAGAGGATCATGACACCGACCGAAGCCAGGCGCAAAGCCACCGGACACGAAACCGCCCGCCACCGTTTGCGCCGCGCGCTGCGCGCCGGCCTGATGGTAGCCGCCCTCGCCGCACCGACCTTCGCGGCGAGCGCCGCCCAGGCGGGCGACATCCTTCGCATCGGCGCCACGCTGCCGATCGACTCGCTCAATCCGTTCGTGGCGAACGCCGATTATGCGAGCGTCGCCTATCAATATGCCTATCCGTTCCTGACGACCTACGATCGCGACCTCAAGATCGTCCCCTATTTCGCGACGTCGTGGGAACCGAGCGACGGCGGCCGGGTCTGGACCTTCCACACCCGCCCCGGCGCCAAGTGGTCGGACGGCACGCCGCTGACGGCGAAGGACGCCGCCTTCACCTTCAACATGATCAACAAGTTCCGCACCGGCTCGACCGCGCGGCTGTCCGGCTGGGTCACCAACCTGGTTAAGGCCGAGACGCCGGACGACAACACGCTGGTGCTGACCTACAGCGCGCCCGCCGGCCACGTTCCGGTGCAGATGCAGGCGCTGCCGATTCTGCCCGCCCATGTGTGGGCGCCGATCGCCGAGGGCGACGGGACCAAGATCACGTCCTTCCAGAACGAGACGCCGTGGGTCTCCGGCGGTCCGTTCGTCTTCGCCAAGCACGCCAAGGACCAGCTCGCGCTGTTCCGTCGCAACCCCGCTTGGTGGGGCGAAAAGAAGCCGGCCATCGACGGCTTCGGCCTGCAATTCTTCGCCAACGACGACGCGATGGTGACCGCGCTGGTCTCCGGCCAGATCGACATGACCGGCTCGCAGACGCCGGCGACCGCCGTGGAAACACTGCGCAAGGCCGGCATGGTGGTGGATCACACCCCCTCGACCGGCTTCAAGACGCTGATCCTCAATTCCAACACCGCCAAGAAGCAGCATCGGGAGCTGCTCGACCCGAAGGTGCGCGAGGCGATGGAATATGCCATCGACCGCGACGCGATCGTCAAATCGGCCTGGCTCGGCTATTCGACGCCCGGCTCCACCATCGTCGCCCCCTCGACGGGCTGGCATGACACTGCGATCAAGGGCTTGCCGTTCGACATCGAGAAGGCGAACGCCCTCCTCGACGCGGCCGGCTACAAGCTCGGCCCGAACGGCGTGCGCATCGCCGGCGATCATCCCATGGCCTACGAGGTCATTTTCCCGACCGAGGAAAGCGGCACCGGGGACCGTGTCTTCCAGATCATTCGGGCGGGGCTCGCCAAAGCGGGCATTGCCATCTCGATGCGCAAGCTCGACACCGAGGCGGCGAGCGAGGCGATCCAGGCACCGGACGGCAAGTACGAAGACTTCGATCTCGCGATGTGGAACTGGGTGCCGCCGGTCGATCCCGATTTCGTCCTGAGCGTGCTCACCTGCGCTCAGCGCGGCAGCACCAGCGACACCGGCTATTGCAATCCCGAATACGACGCCCTCTATGCCGAGCAAGGCAAGCAGGTCGACGAGGCCGCCCGGCGGGCCACGGTGGACAAGATGCAGGCGCTCGCCTATGCCGCCCGTCCCTATATCGTCCTCAATTATCCCGACGTGATCGAGGCGCATAATCCGGCCTGGAAGGGCTTCGTGCTCTCGCCCCTGGTCGGTTCGGTCAACAACATCTCGCCGGAAACCCTTCTGAGCGTGCACAAGGAGTAACCGGTCGATGTCCGGTCTCAGTCTGGCGGCCTTCCCGGCCGCGCGCGACAATACCCGTCTCCTGGTCGTGCCGGTGGTCGGCGAGGGCGACGCCCTCGCGGCGGTTCCCGCCTTCGCCGTCCCTGGTCTCGACCGCCTCGTCACGGCACTGCAGCGCGATCCGCGCGTCTCCGCCGAAGCGGGGTCGGTGGCGCCGGTCGTGGTCGCGGGCGCCGGCGAGGACCCGGACCTGATGGCCGTCAGCCTCGGCGACGAGCGCACCGCCGACGCGGTGCGCGATGCCTTCCAGGCCGCCGCGTCGGAGACGCTCGGGCGCGACGCCTGCTTCGTCCTGCCGGCCGGCATCGACCCGGCCGCCGCGGCGCGCGCCGCGGCGGAGGGCATTCTTCTCGGTCGCTTCCGGCCCGAGGGCTCCTCGGACCCAGACGGCGAGGACGACACGCTCGTCCTCGCCGTGCCGGCAGAACACGTGGACGATCGGGCGGTCACGTCCGCCTTCGCGACCGGCCTCGCCGCCGGCCGCACCGCGAACTGGGTGCGCCACCTCGTCGAGCTGCCGCCGAGCCGCCTTTGGCCCGAGCGGCTCGCCGACGTCATCGCGACCCGCGCGCGGGAGCTCGGCTTGACGGCCGAGGTCTGGGACCGCCCGGCGATGCTCGCGGAAGGCTTCGGTGGCACCGCGGCGGTCGGCGTCGGCAGCGCGAACGGCCCCCGCGTGGTCGTGCTGAAGACCCCCCGCCCGCCCGGTGTCCGCCCGCTCGGCTTGGCCGGCAAGGGCATGACATTCGATGCCGGCGGCATCAACCTGAAGCGCGATCTCCATGAGATCCACCGCATGAAGGACGACATGGCGGGCGCCGCGGCCGTTGCGGGGGCTCTGTTCGCCGCCGCGGAACTCGGCCTCGCGGGACCCGTGATCGCCGTCCTGCCGATGGCCGAGAACATGCCCTCCGGCGCGGCTCAGCGGCCGGGCGACATCATCACCCATCCGGACGGCCAGACCAGCGAAGTAGTCGATACCGATTGCGAAGGCCGGCTCATCCTGGCCGACGCGCTCGCTTGGCTTCGGCGGCAGGGGGTCTCCGGCCTGATCGACGTCGGCACGCTGACCGACGGCGGCGGCGTCGGGCCGCTCCTCTGGGGCGCCTGGTCGAACGACGACGCCCTCGCCGAGGCGGTCTTCAAGGCGGGTGCGGCGGCGGGCGAGCCGGGCTGGCGGCTGCCGCTGAAGCGGCAATATCGGGCGCTGCTCGAAAGCCGCGTCGCCGACATTGCCAACGCCCCGCTCTCCCACGCGGACATCGGCCTCACCGCCGCGACCTTCCTCTCGGCCTTCGCGGGCGATACGCCGTGGGTCCACATCGACAACGGATCGAGCGCCTTCCTCGAGGAAGACATCGGCGTGTGGGAGGAAGGCGCGACCGGCTCGCCGGTCCGGGCGCTTCTGCAGCTTCTGATCGATCGCGCCGGGACCGCCTCGGCCGCCTGAGCGGCCGGCGCGGTCCCGCCCACCGCAATGAGGCCGGGGCACGCGCCGCGACAACGTCGCCGCGCAACCCCGGAGCGCGAGGATGCCGAACCGTCCGCTTCGAAACGGAGCGGGCGGGGCGCGCCTCGCCGGTTTCCCCCTTCCGGCTCGGAGCCCGCCGATGTCCTCCCCCGTTTCCGCCGCGCCGGGTTCCGCCCTTCGGGCCGCCTTCGACCGGCTCGACACCCTCCCGGCGACGTGGCCGCTCACCGGCGGTGGCGTCTGTGTGGTCGAGCACAGCGGCGGCACGGTCCTGCACACCTTCGGCACCCGCGGCCCCGGCGATCCGACGCCGGTCTCCCCCGACGACCTGTTCGAGATCGGCTCGATCAGCAAGATCTTCGTCGGTCTCGCCATATTGCAACTCGAAGCCGAGGGCCGGCTCGATCTCGACGCGCCGGCGGCGACCTATCTGCCGTGGCTCGCGATCGGCACGCCCGAGGCGCCGGTCACCGTGCGCCATCTGCTGCACCATGCCGGCGGGCTGGTGAAAGGCGCCGACGATCCGCCGGACGCCCCCGCCCAAGTCTGGCTGCTCCGCCATACCCATGCCGGCGCACCCGGCCGGCATTTCCACTATTCGAACCCGGGCTACGGCCTGCTCGGCCTCATCGTCGCGGCGCTCGACGGGCGTTCCTTGGCCGAGGCCACCGCCGAACGTCTGCTGCGGCCGATCGGCATGACGACGGCGGTCGGCGCCATCGGTCCCGAGGTGCGCCGTCGTCTCGTCACCGGCACCGAGCCGGCACGGCCGGAGCGGCCCTGGACTCCGGACGACGGCCTCGCGCCGGCCCCGTGGCTCGAAGTCGATGCCGGCGACGGCCATATCGCCGCGAGCCTCCACGACATGGCCGCGTTCGGCCGGTTCCTCCTGGACCGCGGCGCGGGCGTCGTGCCGCCGGCGCTGTTTGCGCGCCTCACCGAGGAGTTCGCCCCGGGCGGCGAGGATTGGGTCGAGGGCTTCGGGTTGCCGGTCGCCGACAGCCGCTACGGGCTCGGCATCAATGTGGAGCGGGTCGGCGGCCATCTCTGCTTCAGCCACGGCGGCGGCATGGTCGGCTATTCGAGTTTCGTCCTCGCCGATGTCGATGCCGGCATCGCGGTCGTCGCCCTGACCAACGCCAACGGCGATTTCGCCGTGGGCCAGGCGATCGCCCGCATGGTCCACGCCGCCGTCCGAGAGCCGGCGCGGCCGCTGCCCGTAACCGATCTCTCCCGCGCCGCCTTCCACCCGGCCTACGATCCCGCGATGTGCGGCCTCTTCGCCGGCCACGACGGCCACACCACCGTGGCGATCTCGATCCGCGAACACGACGGTCGCCTGGAAACTGCCGGCGCCGGTGGCGAGGGTGTGCTCCACCGCACCTTCGGCGCCCGCTTCGCCACCGATCATCCGGCCTTGCACCGCTTCCACCTGACCTTCGTCGCCGAGAGCGGCCATTGGCTGTGGGGACCGGCGGTGCTGCGGCCCGGCACCGCACCGGCCATCGCCCCGCGCGGGCCGAACGCACGGTGGAAGGCCCTCGCCGGGCGGTATCGAACCTACTCGCCGTGGTACCCGACCTTCCGCCTCGTCGACCGCGAGGGCGATCTCGTCCTGATCGCGCCCGGCGGGGTCGAGGCGGCGGACGGCGATACGCCGCTCGTGGAGATCGGCGAAGGACTGTTCCGCATCGGCGCCGATCCGGACGCCCCGGAGCGGTTGCGCGTGGGCCCGACCGCGAATGATCAGGTCCTGTGGGTCGAACGCGACGGTTGCCGCTATTCGCGGACCGCGTTCGATTGAGGCGATGCGACCCGCGAAGGTGGCTCGCGGGCCTGTTTTGAAGGCGGAAGGGACGGCCGTGACGGACAGCGACTTTCTCATCATCGGCGGCGGGATCGCCGGATTGTCGGCCGGCGCGGCGTTGAGCGGGCTCGGCCGGGTCACCGTCCTCGAGGCGGAAAGCGCCCTCGCCTTCCACGCCTCGGGCCGGTCCGCCGCGCTCTACGAGCCGATGTACGGCGCACCATCGGTCGTCGCGCTCTCGCAGGCGTCCGCCGAGACGTTCTTCGCCGTACCGGATCTGCTCAAACCGCGCGGGCTGATGCTCGTCGCCAGCGCCGATGAGGAGGAAGCCTTTCGCCACGAGGTCGCGGCGATGGCCCTCTCCCCGATCGGCGTCGCCGAGGCGCGGGACGCCGTGCCGGTGCTCAACCCCGAGAGTGTCGCCTTCGCTGCGAGAGGGGACCAGGCCTGGGACATCGATACGGACCTGCTGATCCAAGCCCACGCCCGAACCATCCGCGCGCACGGCGGCACGATCGTCACCGATGCGGCGGTCACGGGGCTTGCCCGCACGCCGACCGGCTGGCTGGCGACGACCAAGGCGGGTGAATTCGGCGGACGGCTCCTCATCAACGCCGCCGGGGCCTGGGCCGACGCGATCGCGCGCCTCGCCGGCGTCGCGCCGGTCGGCCTTCAGCCGCTGCGCCGGTCGATGGCGCGCATTCCCGCGCCCGGCGGTCACGACATCGCCCGCTGGCCGATGATCTTCGGCCCCGGCGAGAGCTTCTATGCCAAGCCGGACGCAGGCGCGCTGATCGTCTCGCCCGCCGAGGAGCACCCGGTCGAGCCCCACGACGCCTGGGCCGACGACATGGTGCTCGCCGAAGGGTTGGCCCGCTACGAGGCGATGGTGACGGAACCGGTGAGCCGGCTGCTGGCGAGTTGGGCCGGCCTGCGCACCTTCGCCCCGGACCGCGTCCTGGTGATCGGCCCGGACCCGGACGAACCGGCCTTCTTCTGGCTCGCGGGCCAAGGCGGCTACGGCTTCCAGACCTCCGCCGCGGTGAGCCGCCTCGTCGCCGACCTGATCGCCGGCCGCCCACCCGCCCTCGACCGCCCGATCCTCGCCGCCGTCGATCCCGCCCGATTGCGGTCGTGACCGAAAGCGGTCCCCGAGCGGCGCGCTGGATTCGGGACGGAAGGCGCGGATTCAGACGTCCGCCGTGCTCATCGCCCGCTGAAACTCCATTCGCAGGAAGGACGCGAGTTGGCGGACGGGAAGCCGCGGCTCTTGGGGGAGAATCATCGACAGGCGCAGCAGCGGAAGGGACGGCAATCCGTGCTCCGGTCCGAGCCGGCGCCACTCGGCCGGCACGGCGCTTTCGGGGAGCACCGTGAGGAGATCATCGGAGGCGACGGCGAGACGGATCCCGGCGATGTCGCTCGAGGAATAGGCGATCCGCCAGCGCCAATCGGCGGCATCGAGCGCGGCGAGGATATGGGGGCGCGCGCGGCAGCCTTCGGGGAAGAGGGCGAGCCTGAGGTTGACGGCCTGCTCCGGGTGCCGGTTCGGCGCGCAGCACCAGATCTGCCGCTCGATGCGGATCAGCTCCCCCTTGGGCTCGGTCGCCGATTGGGTGACGATCGCGACGTCGAGGTCCCGCGTCTCCACCATCTGTTCGAGGCGGTGGGAAAAGTCGTAGCGCAGGTCCAAGCTGACGAGCGGATGGGAGGGCACGAAGCGCTCCAGCAAGGCTGTGCCGAACAGGGTCAGATAATCGTCCGGCATGCCGAGCCGAACACGGCTCTCGTTGCGGCCTTCAAGCAGCACGGCAAGCGCTTCGTCCTCGATTGCGCGGATCTTCCGGGCATATCCGAGAAGCCGCTGTCCCATCTGAGTGAGCGTGACGCGACGATGGGCGCGGTCGAACAGGCGGACGTCGAGCCTTTCCTCCCACTTTCCGATCGCCATGCTGACGGCGGCCTGGGTGCGCCCCAGACGTTCCGCGGCGGCGGTGAAGCTGCCGGTCTCAGCGACGGCGAGAAAAGCGGCAAGGGAATCGCTGTCGAGATTACGCATGAGCCGCCCCTGAACACCCGATCCACGGCCGGCCCGAGCGCCGGCGCCTTTGTCGAAGACCTTTTGCCGGGAGGGGGCCAAGGACTTCTGAACGCTCGCGGTCCTTCGGGGATCAAGGGCGCTTATGCAGCCATAAGCAATCTCGCGTTCACACCTCCGGCACCCTGGCTATCCTTAGCCTGCGAAAAAGAGAAATCGCAAAGGGGAATCCATGTTTCAGAGATCGACGCACCGCGTGTTCGCGCGCACCCTTCTCGCCGGCCTCGCGATGGCGTGGCTCGCGACAACGGGTGCGAATGCCGAAACGACCTTGCGGCTCGCCCACGCCTCCTCGCCCGACAGCCTGATCAACGAGGCGGTCGAGCGGTTTGCGGAAGAGGTGAAGTCGGCGACGAAGGGCGAAGTGGTCGTCCAGATCTTCCCGAACGGTCAGCTCGGCGACGAAGGTCCGATCGCCGACGGCGTCGGCGCGGGCTCGATCGATATCGGCCTCGGCGGCGCGATCGACGCGATCGATCCGCGGCTCAACGTTCTCTCGCTGCCGTTCCTGTTCAAGGACGCCGACGCGGTGCACGCCTTCCTCGACAGCGCGGAAGGCCAGAAGATCCAGCATTTCGGCACCGATCGCGGCTACCTGATGCTCGGCGTCCTCGATTCCGGCTTCCGCCAGTTCGCGACCAACAAGTCGATCGAGACCCCGGCCGATCTCGCCGGCCTCAAGATCCGCACCCCGCCGAACCCGGTCATCCTCGCGACCATGAAGCAGCTCGGCGCGCTCGCGGAATCGATTCCCTTCGGTCAGGTCTACACCGCGCTGCAGTCCCATGTGGTCGCGGCGGTGGAGCCGGAAATCCGCGATTATTACGACTCGAAGTGGTATGAAGTCGCGAACCACCTTTCGATTTCCAATTATATCTGGACGGCGAACTGGTGGTACATGAACAAGGAGCGTTTCGACGCCCTGACGCCGGATCAGCAGGCCGCGATCACCAAGGCCGCGACGGATACTGTGGTCTGGTATCGTTCCGCGCTCGGCGACGTCTACGCCGAGACCGAGAAGACCCTGAAGGCCAAGGGCGTCACCATCACGACGGTCGACACCACTCCGTTCAAGGCGCTCGTCCAGCCGGTCTACGGCGAGTTCTCGAAGGAATGGGGCGCGGACCTCGTCACGTCCGTGCAGAAAGCGGCCCAGGCGCACTGAGGCCGGAATGGAACAGCCCCACCAGCAACCCCCGCCGTCGAGGCGGGGGCCGAGCGCCCTGATCTTCGAGTTCGTCGGCGTCGTCGCCTTCGTCGTCATGTTCGCGTCGACGCTGCTCGGCGTCATCGCACGCTATTTCGAGCTCGGCGGGTTCGAATGGTCGTTCGAGATCGCCGGCATCGCCTTCATCTGGATCACCTTCATCGGCCTCATCAACGCCGAGCTGCGCGGCGAGAACGTCGCGTTCGAGGCCCTGAAGCAGGCGATGCCCGCGCCGCTGCGGCGCGTCTTCGATCTGGTCGCCGCCTTGGCGCTCCTCGTCATGGGCATCGCCTTCCTCGTCAGCGGCTGGGCCGTCTGGCAGCGCTCCTGGGCGGTTCCGACCTCTGTGCTGCGGCTGCCGACGGGTGTCGTCACCGCGACCGTGATCGTTCTCGGCGTCGCCGCGATCTTCATCGCCCTCGCCCGGGTCCGCGCGATGGTCCGCCCACGCGTGACGGGAGGCGCGGCATGACCGTCCTCGTGCTCATCCTCAGCTTCTCGATTCTCCTCCTGATCGGCGTTCCGATCGCCTGGTGCATGGGCGTCGCAAGCCTCCTCACCATCTATGTCGGCCATCTCGGCCTGCCGCCGGCTTGGTTTGCCCAGCAGACCGTCAGAGGCGCCGACGCCATTACGCTCGCCGCGATCCCGCTCTTCCTGTTCGCCGGCGAACTGATGAACCGCGGCGGACTCACGGCGCGCATCATGAAGGTCGCGGAGCACATCTTCGGCCGCATCACCGGCGGCCTGGGGCTCGTCAACGTCGCAACCGCGCTCGTCTATGGCGGCATCAGCGGCTCGGCGACGGCCGACACCGGCGCGGTCGGCTCGATCATGATCCCCGCCATGGCGCAGCGCGGCTATCCGAAAGCCTTCGCCGCGGCCGTGACCGCGGCCTCCGGCACACTCGGCATCATCGGCCCGCAGAGCGTCATTCTCATTCTCTACGGCGTGCTCACCAACACCTCGATCGGTGGCCTTCTCGTGGCCGCCCTGGTGCCCGGCGCCTTCATCGCCGCGGTGTTCATGATCGCCTCCTACGTCGTGGCCAAGCGCCATCACTTCCCGCGCAACGAGCACCCCGCTCCGTGGCGCGAGATCCGGCGCGACATCGTCGGCGCCCTGCCGGCCCTGCTGATGCCGGCGCTCGTGCTCGGCTCGATCATCGGCGGCATCGCCACCGCGACCGAAGCGTCGGCCCTCGCCGTCGTCTACGCCTTCGCGGTCGGCATCTTCGTCTATCGCGAGCTGCCGCTCCGCTCGCTCTACAAGGCGGCCGCCTCGGCGGTGGCGACCACCGGCGTCATCATGATGATCATGGCGCTCGCGACGCCGTTCGGCTGGATTCTCACCGTCGAACAGGTGCCGGCGAACGCGGCCGCCTGGATCACCGGGCTCCACACCACGCCGATCGTCACCATCATCCTGGTCCTCGTGCTCCTGAAGGTCGTCGGCTTCTGGCTCGATCTCGGGCCGGCCTTGATCATCCTCGCGCCGATCCTCGTTCCGATCGCGCTCGCGGCGGGTCTCGAGCCCTACCAGACCGGCGTCGTCTTCACGATGACCCTCGGCATCGGGCTGTTCACCCCGCCGATCGGCACGAACATCTTCGTCGTCTGCAACGTCGCGAAGCTCGACATGTGGTCCGTGTCGCGCTGGCTCGTGCCCTACTGGATCGCGAGCGTCGTCTGCGTCGCCGGTCTGGTCGCCTTCCCGTCGCTCACCGAGTGGCTCCCCAAAATGTTCGGTCTGTGAAGATGCTGCATCTCGTCGGTGGGATTTCGAGCGGCGGGCGTGCGGTGCCCGACGTGGACGGCGAGCGCTTTCTCGTGGCGCGCGCCGAAGGCCCCTATGTCTTCGACGACAAGGGGCGGCGTTATGTCGATACGGCGCTCGGCTTCGGCGCCACCTTTCTGGGCCACACCGATCCGGTGGTGACGGCCGCCGTGCGGGAGGCGCTGGAGCGCGGCTCGATGCCGGCCTACGCCCACGCCCTGGAAGAGGAGGCCGCGGCGGCGCTCGCCGCCCACACCGGCGATCTCTCCAAGGTGATCTTCGTCAATTCCGGCAGCGAGGCGGTTCACCTCGCCTGCAAGACGGCGAGGGCCATCACCGGTCGGCGCCGCATCGTCAAGATGGCCGCGGGTTACGACGGCTGGTTCGAGGACGTCGCGTTCGGCAATGCCGGGTCCCGCGAAGCCGCCATGACGACCAACGCGCGGCCGGCGAAGGGCGATACGCTGCTCCTGCGCTTCAATGACCGCGCCGACGCGGACTTGCTGTTCGCCGACCACGACGACATCGCCGCGATCATTCTCGAACCGATGATGGCGAATGCCGGCTGCATCCTCGCCGAGCCCGGCTATCTCGAATTCGTCGCCGCGCTCGCCCGCCGCCACGGTGCCCTCGTCATCATGGACGAAGTGCTGATGGGCTTCCGCCTCCATGCCGGGCTCGCCTCGCACCATCTCGGCGTCGCGCCGGATCTCGCGACCGTGGGCAAGGCGATCGGCAACGGCATCGCTGTCGCCGCCTTGGTCGGCCGCCCCGACGTGATGGCGGCGTTCGAGGACGACCGCGTCCACCGCGCCGGCACCTACAACGGCAATCCGGTCGCCTGCGCCGCGGTGAAGGCCTCGATGTCCGTGCTCGACGGCGTGGAGTACGGCGCTCTCCACGCCGCGGGAGATCGCCTGCAGAGCGATGTCGTCGCCGGCTTCGCCGCGCAGGGTCTCGACGTCTGCACCAGCGGGTTCGGCACCGTGTTCACGATCTGGCCGGCGCCGATGGCGCCGAGGTCCTACGCTGAGGCGGAGCGCATCGGCGATCACGGCTTCGCCGCCCGGCTCCACGTCGCGCTCCGACGCGCCGGGCTGATGTCGATGATCGGCCGCTTCGGACGCCACTATCTGTCGGCAAGGCACGACGGCGAGGCGTTGCGGCTCGCCCGGGACGCCTTCCAGGCCGCGGCCCGCGAACTCGCCGCCGCCCCCGAGGCCATCGCCGCCCGCTGACGCGCGCGGTCGCCGGCGCGCACCAATGGAAGGAATTCGCGGATGAAGACGTCGATTGCGACGGTGTCGTTGAGCGGGGACCTTCCGGAGAAGCTGTCGGCGATCGCCCGGGCGGGGTTCGACGGGGTGGAGATCTTCGAGAACGACTTCCTCGCCTTCGACCTGTCGGCCCGCGAGGCCGGCAGGCTGGTGCGCGAGGAAGGCCTCGAGATCACCCTGTTCCAGCCCTTCCGCGATTTCGAGGGCCTGCCCGAGCCCCTGCGCGGGCGCGCCTTCGACCGCGCCAAGCGCAAGTTCGACCTCATGCAGGAGCTCGGCGCCGACCTCCTCCTCGTCTGCTCCAACGTCTCCCCCACGCCCTCGGCGGCATCGACCGCGCCGCCGACGATCTCGCCGCCCTCGGCGCGAGCGCCGCCCGCCGCGGCCTGCGCATCGGCTACGAGGCGCTCGCCTGGGGCCGCTTCGTCAACGACCACCGCGACGCCTGGGAGATCGTCCGCCGCGCCGACCATCCCGCCGTCGGCCTCATCCTCGACAGCTTCCACACCCTCGCCCGCGGCATCGACACCGCCTCGATCCGCGCCATCCCCGCCGACCGCCTCTTTCTCGTCCAGCTCGCCGACGCCCCCAAGCTCGCCCTCGACCTGCTCTCCTGGAGCCGCCACTTCCGCACCATGCCCGGACAGGGCGATCTCCCCGTCGCCGACTTCCTCGATGCCGTCCGCGCCACAGGCTACGACGGCGTCCTCTCCCTCGAGATCTTCAACGACCAGTTCCGCGCCGGCTCCGCCCGCGCCGTCGCCGTCGACGGCAAGCGCTCCCTGCTCACGCTCGCCGACCGCATCGGCCTCGCCGACATCACGGCGACCGCCAAGCGGGCCGCGCTGCCCCTGCCGCCGCGCAGCGCCGTCGAGCGCGTCGAATTCGTCGAATTCGCCCTCGACGAAGCCTCCGCGGCCGAGTTCCGCCGCCTCATCGCGAGCCTCGGCTTCCGCCGCACAGGCCGTCACCGCTCCAAGGAGGTCGAGGTCTGGACCCAGGGCGCCATCGCCCTCGTCGTCAATGCCGAGCGCGAGGGCTTCGCCCATTCCTTCTACATCACCCACGGCCCCGGCGTGTGCGCCTGGTGCCTCAAGGTGCCCGATGCCGAGGCGGCCGAGCGCCGCGCCCGCGGCCTCCTCGCCGCCCCCTTCCGCCAGGCCGTCGCCGCTGGCGAGATCGAGATGCCCGCCGTGCGCGGCGTCGGCGGCAGCCTGATCTATTTCGTCGACGACACCGAGCGCGCCCGCTGGCGGGAGGTCGATTTCGATCCCGTCGATCCGGCGGACCAAGCGGTACTCGACCAAGAGGTACCGGACCAAGAGACCCCGGCCGACGCCGGCCTCGTCGGCGTCGACCATCTCTCCCAGTCCATGGACTACGACGAGATGCTGTCGTGGCTCCTCTATTATTCCGCGATCCTCGACGTCGAGAAGACGCCGGGGCAGGACGTCGCCGATCCGGGCGGGCTGACGCGCAGCCAGGTCGTCGCCACCCGCGACGGCGCCCTGCGCGTCGTCCTCAACGCCTCCCAGAGCCGCCGCACCCTCTCCGGCCGCTTCCTCAGCGAATTCTTCGGCTCCGGCACCCAGCACATCGCGCTCGCGACCCGCGACATCTTCGCGACCGCCGCCGCCCTGACGGCCCGCGGCCTCGCGCCGCTGCCGATCCCCGAGAACTATTACGAGGACCTGATCGCCCGCTTCGCCCTCGACGACGACCTCGTCGACCGGCTGCGCGCCGGCCGCATCCTCTACGACCGCGACGCCGCCGGCGGCGAATATTTCCAGATCTACACCCGCACCTTCGCCGACCGCTTCTTCTTCGAGATCGTCGAACGCCGCGCCTACGACGCCTACGGCGCCCCCAACGCCCCCATCCGCCTCGCCGCCCAAGCCAGACTCGCCAAACCCGTCGCAGGGTGAAACGAAGACGGGGCCGGGCGGGGACCCGCGCCGCAGGTCAATCCACCCCGCCGCCTTCAGCAACGATCAGCCGGGTGCCGGCGGCCTCCAGGGCGGCGCGGAGGTCGGGGGGGGATCGGCGTCGGTCACGAAGGCGGCGACCTTCTCGAAGGTCGCGACGTTGACGAAGGCGTGGCGGCCGAACTTGCCGGAATCGGCGACCACGATGGTGCGCCGTGCAGCCTCGACCATGGCGGTCATCATCACGGCTTCGGCGAGATGGCTCGTCCAGCATCCCGCCGCATCGACACCGCCCACGCCGATGATCGCGGTGTCGGCCGCGATCGGGCCGGTGCCGACGAAGCTCACGGGGCCGAGGGTGACCTGGGCGCCGCTGCGGATCTCGCCGCCGATCAGATAGAGGTTGCGGAGCGCCCCCTCGGGAATCGCCGTCGGCAAGCCGAGATTATTGGTGACGATGGTGAGGCGGCGGCGGTGCTCGAGCGCGGCCGCGACGGCGATGGTCGTCGATCCGCCGTTGATCAGAAGCGTCTCGCCGTCGCCGATCAGGGCCGCCGTGGCGCGGCCGATGCGGGTTTTTGCGCCGTGCCGCGCCTTCATGCGGAGATCGAACGGGGTGTCGGCCGTGGCGAGCTGCGGCGCCGGCAGGGCGCCGCCGTGGATGCGGCTGACGAGCCCCTGGTCGGCCAGAATGTCAAGATCGCGGCGGACCGTATCCGCGGACACGTCGAACCGGGCGCAAATCTCCGCCACCGTGATCTGGCCGTTCTGCAGCAGAATGCGGAGGATATCCGCACGCCGGCGTGCCGGCAAAGTCGCATCCGGACTGTCGCGTTCTGCGCTGCTGTTTTCCACGCTGCTCATGGGCCTGCATCCCTCCAGGCTGCACCATCTCGGTGCGTTCGACCCATAGCATGCGGTCTGCCGTACGGCAAAGCCGCATAAACATGCACTAAGTCGCCCTGCATTGCGCTTGACGTTTCGGCATTATGCTGGTTTCCTGAGCCCGCTCATGAGAGAAGTTTCGCCAAAAGACGAAACCCAAGAGCGATAGGGAGAGACCGCATGAAAGTCCGCCTGGAGGGTGGGCGCGAGGGTGATCGCACGGCGATCACGCTCGGCCGTCGTGCTTTTCTGCAATTGTCCGGCCTCGCCGCGGGCGCGGCCCTGGCCGCCCCGGCCATCCTCAAATCGACCACGATCGCCAACGCCGCCGACCGCACACCAATCACCTTCGCGAGTGCCAAATTCTTCGGCAATCGCACCGTCGCGGAGATGGTGGACGTCTTCAACCAGTCGCAAAGCCGCATCCTCGTGAAATATGACGAGCTGCCGCCGCCGAGCGCGTCGACCGAGGTGCATCAGGGCCTCGTCCAGCGGCTCGCCAAGAAGGACGGCGCGCCGGACGTCTTCACCCAGGACGTCGTGTGGATCGCCGAGTTCGCCGGCGCCGGTTGGGCGCTTCCGCTCGACCAATATGTCAGCGCCGAGGAGGCAGCCGCCTATTTCCCCGGCGTGCTCGCCGCCTGCAAATGGAACGGCAAGCTCTCCGCCCTGCCCTGGTATGTCGACAGCGGCATGCTCTATTACCGCAAGGATCTGCTCGAAGCCGCGGGGGCCGCGGTGCCGCAGACCTGGGACGATCTCGTCAAGACCGCGACGGAGATTCAGAAGGCCGGCAAGGCGAAGATCGGATTTTCCTGGCAGGGCAAGCAGGCCGAGGTCCTGATCTGCGACCTCGTCGAGTTCGTCACCTCCCATGGCGGGTCAATCCTCGCCGCGAACGGCAAGACGGTCGAGATTGCGGAGCCGAACGCGGTCGCCGCCGTGCAGTTCATGTACGACACGATCGCCAAGTACAGGATCAGCCCGACCGACGTGCGGAGCTGGGACGAAGAGCCGTCGCGCGCGCCCTTCACCGCCGGCGACGCGGTGTTCCTGCGCAATTGGTCCTATGTTTACCCGATCGCTCAGGATCCGAAGGCGTCTTCGGTGGACGGCAAGGTCGGCGTGGCGCCGCTGCCGCATTTCGCCGGCGGCAAAAGCGCGGCCTGTCTCGGCGGCTACCAATATGGCGTCAACGCGACGACACGCCACCGCGAGGCGGCGATCGAGTTCCTCAAGTGGCTTTCGAGCCCCGCGACGCAGCTTCTGTTCGCCACCGAACTCGGCCTCGCCCCGAGCCGTCCCGCGGTCTTCGACAGCCCCGAGCTCGGCAAGGCGCAGCCCTTCATGCAGACGCTGAAGCCGGTGTTCGTCGGCGCGACGCCGCGGCCCGTGACGCCGAAATATTCGCAGGTCTCGCTCGCCCTCCAGTCCGCCGTGTCGCGGGCGATCACCAACGGTGACGTCGAAGCCGAGCTGAAGCGCGCCAAGGCGAACCTCGAAAGGATCGTCGGAAAATGAGCACGCTCTCCGCCGCGCGGCTGGTGTCCAGCCGCGGACGGAGGGTCGAGACGAAGCGGAGGAGCCGGTCCACGTCGCTCGCTCCTCTGCTTTTCCTCGCACCGGCGGTGATCACCCTCGCCGCGGTCTCCGTCTTCCCCGTGATCGACGGGCTTCGCCTCTCGTTCCGCGACACGATGCTGTCGACGCAGGAGGACGCGTTCGTCGGATCGTCGAACTATGCCCGCCTCGCCGGCGACGACCAGTTCTGGTCCGCGTGGCGCCACACCCTGGTCTTCATGACCGCCTCGACGGTGATCGAGACCGTGCTCGGCATGGCGATGGCGCTCCTGCTCTATGAGCAATTCCGCGGGCGCGGCGGGGTGCGGGCCGCCATGCTGATCCCCTGGGCGATCCCGACGGTGGTGACCTCGCGGATGTTCGGCTGGCTGTTCGACGGCCAGCACGGCATCGTCAATTGGCTTCTCATACAATGCGGGATCATCGACGGCGCCGTGAACTGGTACGGCGACGGCCACACCGCGCTTCTCACCATCATCATCGCCGACGTCTGGAAGACGACGCCTTTCATGGCGCTGCTCCTCCTCGCGGGGTTGCAGACGATCCCGCAATCCCTCGTCGAGGCCGCGCGGATCGACGGCGCCGGACCGTGGCAGACCTTCTGGGCGATCCGGCTGCCGCTGCTCGCCACGACCCTGCTCATCGCCGGCATGTTCCGGGCGCTCGACGCCTTCCGCATCTTCGACCTCGTTTACGTCCTGACGGGCGGCGGACCAGCCGATTCCACGGAGGTGCTGTCGACGCTCGCCTACAAGACGATGTTTTCGGCACTCGACTTCGGCTACGGGAGCACGATTTCGACCGCCATGTTCCTCACGGAGATCCTGGTCGCGTCGGCCTTCGGCCTCCTCATCGCCCGCCGCATCAAGCGCGAACAAGGATGAGGACCATGCCGCTCTCCTCGCCCCTGCCGCTCGATCGGCCCTGGACGCCGCCGCGCCGCCTCTCCTGGCGGTTCCGCTCAGGCCTCGCCCGCACCGCGCTTGCGATCGGCGCCTTTCTGGTCGTGGCGTGGTCGGTCGCGCCCTTTCTCTGGCAGGTCTCGACGGCGTTCCAGGAGGATCGCCTGCTCACCGCCGCGACGCCGAGCCTGATCCCGTGGCCGCCGACGTTCGAGCACTTCTACAACATCTTCGTCGAGAAGCAGTTTCAGCTCTACATCGTCAATTCCGCCATCGTCGCCGGATTGACAACGCTGTTCTGCCTCGTCATCGGCGGCGCGGCCGCGTTCGCTCTCGCCCGGCTGCGCATCTTCGCCCGGTTCGGCATCCTCTCGCTGTTTCTCTGCGTATCGATGTTTCCGCAGATCGCGATCGTCGCGCCGCTCTACATCATCGCGTCGGTCACGGAACTGATGAACACCTATACGGCGCTGATCATCATCTATCTCGCGCTCGGCCTGCCGCTGACGATCTGGGTGCTGTTCGGCTATTTCCAGGCGATCCCGCGGGAGATCGACGAGGCCGCCATCATCGACGGCGCCGGACCGCTTCGACTGATGGTGTCGGTGATCGTGCCGATGTCGCTGCCCGGCTTCGTCACCACCGGCCTGCTCGCCTTCATCGCCGCGTGGAACGAGTTCATGTTCGCGCTCGCCTTCACCTCCGGCATCGACCGGCAGACCATTCCCGTCGGAATCGCGAACTTCACCAACCTCTATTACGTGCCGTGGGGAGACCTCGCGGCGGCGTCCGTGGTGGTCACGCTGCCGCTCGTCGCCCTGGTCCTCGCCTTCCAGCGCTGGATCATCCAGGGCCTGACCCAGGGAGCGGTGAAGGAATGATGGCGCGCCCCACCGATCCGTCCCCTGCCGCCTGGGCGACCGCCTACGAGCGTCTCGCGGCGCGCCTCCCCGATATCGTCGCCCGGGCGACGCCGGTCGTCACCGGCTTCGCCGTCTGCCTCGACCGCACCCTCGATCTGCATGCCTGCGCGCCCGCCATCACCCGTCTCGGCGACGACAAGGCGGCGGCCTTTCTCGAGCGGATCTTGGCGCGGGTCGCCGCCGGCCGCGGCGGCGAGATCCTGGTCGATTGGCCGGACGGCCCTGCCGTCCTCGATCCGTTCACCCGCGCGAACGGGCTGTCGATCGGCGGCACCTCGGCCCAGGCGGCGTGGACGCTCGCCGAGCTCGGGGCGCCGGCGATCCTCGCGCTCGGAGAGGCCGGCGCGGACGAACTCGCGGCGCTCCATCCAGGCATCCGCGTCGCCGCCGGGCCGAACAGCCTGCGCAGCCCCGCCGACATTCTCCCGCGCGACGGCAAGCCCGCTCACTACGTTCTCGAATACCAGGCGGGCCGGCCCCTCCTCGGCATCGTCCCGCCGCGGTCCACACGGATCATCGTCCGGTTCGCGGACGAGGGCCTGCAACACGATCCGAACCTCGCCGCCTGGGTGTCCGCCCACGGCCAGGGCCTGAGAGCGGGGTTGCTGGCGTCGCCGAACACGGTGCCGCCCGACCGGCTGCCGGAAGCGCTCGCGCTCCTCTCTGACGCCGCCGCGCTGTGGCGGCGCGCCGGCCTCGGCCTCGTTCACCTCGAACTCGGCGAATATCCCTGGCCCGGCACTCGCGACATCACGATCGCCGCGCTGACACCCACGATCACCTCGATGGGCCTGAACCGCAACGAGCTCGAAGCGCTCGTCGGGGACATGGCGGGCAGCAGCGTCGTCGACCAGGCGAGCTGGCTCGCCGACGAGCTCGGGCTCGGACGCCTCGTGGTCCACGCCGACGATTGGGCGCTCGCGATCACGACCGGCGACCCCGAAATCGAGCTCGACAGCCTCGCAGCCGGCTGCCTCGTCGCCGCCTCCCGCGCGGCGGCGGGCCGCCCCGTGCCTCGCCCCGCCTGTCCAGAGGGCGCGCATTTCGGTGTAGCGCTGACGCCCACGATCTCGACCGTTTCGACAAAGCGATCGGCCGTCTGCGTGGCCGCCCCCTATCTCGCCCATCCGGCCTCGACGCTCGGCCTCGGCGACAGCTTCACCGCCGGCTGCCTCCTCGTCCACGCGGTCCCGGATTACCGGCCGATGCTCGCGCGTGACGCGCTGAGCGCCGTTCCGGCGGACAATGCCAGGAGTTCCTGATGGCCCCCGTTTCCCTCCAATCGGTGACCAAGTCCTATGGCGGTCACAGCGTCATCCACGGGATCGATCTCGAGATCGAAGACGGCGCGTTCGTCGTGCTGGTCGGGCCGTCCGGATGCGGCAAGTCCACCTTGCTGCGCATGATCGCCGGTCTCGAGACGATCACGTCCGGCACCATCTCGATCGACGGCCAGACCGTCAACGACGTGCCGCCGAAACACCGCGACATCGCGATGGTGTTCCAGAATTATGCGCTCTATCCGCACATGACCGTCGCCGAGAACATGGGCTTCTCGCTGCGCCTCGCGAAGGTCTCCGCCGGCGAGGCGGCCGAGAAGGTGCGCACGAGCGCCGCCATCCTCGGCCTGACGGATCTGCTCGACCGCTATCCGCGCCAGCTTTCCGGCGGCCAGCGCCAGCGCGTCGCGATGGGCCGGGCCATGGTCCGCAATCCCAAGGTGTTTCTGTTCGACGAGCCGCTGTCGAACCTCGACGCGGCCTTGCGGGTGCAGATGCGGGTCGAGATCGCCGAGCTCCACCAGCGCCTCGGCACGACGATGATCTACGTGACCCACGACCAGACCGAGGCGATGACGCTCGCGACCAAGATCGCCGTCATCGACAAGGGGCGGCTGGTGCAGGCGGCCGGTGCCATCGATCTCTACGAGCGCCCCGACGACCTCTTCGTCGCCCGCTTCATCGGCTCGCCTCAGATGAACGTCCTACCGGGCCGCATCGAGACCGTCCGCGACGGCGCCTACACCGTCGCCGTCGGGGGAGACGCCCGCATCGCCTTCCAAGGCCCGCCGCCGCTCGGCACGGGCGCCACCGTCAGCGTCGGGCTGCGCCCGGAGGCGCTGACCTGCGCCGCCGACGGGCCGATCAAGGGCCGCGTGACCCTGATCGAGCATCTCGGCGGCTCCTCCCTCGTCCACATCGCCGGCCCCGGCGGCAACCCGGTCGTCGTCCAGGACGTCGGCGCGCCGCGCCTCAAGGTCGGCGAGGAAATCCGCCTGCGCGCGGCACCGGCCGGCACGCACCTGTTCGACGGATCGGGCCGCCGCGTCGCGAGCGGCGCGCTCGCCTGATCCCTCTCCCCGAAACCGGGCCGGCACGTCCGCCAACGCAGCCCGGGCCCCTTCCACCGGAACCCCAAGGAGATCCCATGTTCCGTATGAATGCCAAGCTCGCCAAGATCCGCGCGGGCCACTACGCCAAGGGCGATTTCATGATCGCCGACGCCAAGGACGGCGACATGTCCAACCCGATCCCGGCGACGGGACCGATCCGGGCGGCGGACGGCAGCTTCGTGCGCTATCGCACGCGGCCGGAATTCCTCGACATGATCATGCAGATCATCCGCCAGGATCTGCTCGACATCATGCTCGTGTCCGCCTCCAACCTCGAAGCGCTGCAGGAAGCCGGCGCGTTCGCGGGCACCCAGGTGCGTCCGGCGTTCCGTGCCAACGACACCACCGACATCTGGGGCGCGCGGCCGAACGGATACGGCAAGCTCGGACCGTCGCGGCCGTTCCGTACGGCCTCGCTGGAGCGCGTCTCCAAGGCGAAGATCGGCAATCTCGGGCTCTATTCGATCACCTTCGTCAACGATATCGACGCGGATCTCCGCTCGCTCGAAGCCTTTCACGAGTTCCTCGCCGACGCGGCGGCGAACGGCATCGAATATTTCCTCGAGGTCTTCAATCCGAACATCGACGCCGGAATCCCGCCCGAGGCGATCGGCTCGTTCGTCAACGACAACCTGGCCCGCTGCCTTTCGGGCCTGCTCAAGGCGGACCGGCCCCAGTTCCTGAAATATCCCTATAACGGCGCCAAGGCGCTCGAAGAGCTGGCGTCGTACGATCCGGGGCTGGTCGTCGGCGTCCTCGGCGGCGGCGCGGGAACGACGCGCGACACCTTCGAGCTCCTCTATCAGGCGGAGAAGTACGGCGCGCGGGTGGCCCTGTTCGGCCGCAAGATCAATCTCGCCGAGAGCCAGCTCGACATGGTGCGCCACATGCGCCTCGTGGCGGACGGCGAGCTGAAGCCGCTGGAAGCGGTCAAGTCCTACCATGCCGCGCTGAAGGACCAGGGCATCGCCGCGGTGCGCAGCTTCCAGGACGACAGCGCCGTCACCGAACAGGTGCTCAAGGCCGCTGCATCGGCCTGACCCGGTCCGCATCGGCGGCGCTGGAAGCGCCCCAAAAGAAAACCGGCCGCGGACAGCCGCGGCCGGTGAGATGGCGCGCCGGGATCAGCCCCCCGCGGTTTCCTTGGCGTCGAGGGCGGCGCGGTGTTTGTTGCGGAGGTGCTGGAACAGGATCTCGCCGAGTTCCGGTCCGGCCCGGCGGCGCAGCGCGTCGAGGATCGCCTCGTGTTCGCGCATCGCCTCGCTCCAGCGGTCGCGGGTGCGCGAGGTGTTGGCGGCGAACCGGGCGCGGCGCAGGCGGCTCGTCATCGCGCCGTAGGTCGCGTTCAACGCGCCGTTGCGCGCGGCATCGACGATGCGCTGGTGGATGCGCTGGTTGATCTGGAAATAGCCGTGCATGTCGCGGCGCAGGTACGAGCCGTACATCTCGTAATGGAGCTGCTCGATCTCCGCGACTTCGGCGTCGGTGATCACCTCGCAGGCGAGCCGGCCGGCCAGCGCCTCGAGCCCGCCCATCACGTCGAACAGCTCGGCGAGATCCTTGGCGCTCAGTTCGCGCACCCGCGCGCCGCGATTGGGCAGCAGCTCCACCAACCCTTCCGCGGCCAGAACCTTGAGGGCCTCGCGCAGCGGCGTGCGGGAAATGCCGAACAGCGCGCACAGCTCGCGCTCGGGGATTCGCCCCCCTTCGGCGAGGTTGCCCTCGACCAGATAATCCCGCAGGCGGGCGAGAACCTCGTCGTGAAGCGACGCCGCCCCCCGCGCCTCGTCGGGAGGCAGGAGCGCTTCGCCCGGAACCTGTGCATTCTGTGCTAACGAATTCATCATGACTGCCTAAGCTTATCGCATGCAGATGGATTCTGCCAGTTCATTCTTTGAATTACATAATAGCGCTTGCTCTCCCCATTTTTGAATGCATTATCGGGGCACGGCGCGCACCCAGACCGCGCCTTCCGACAGTGAGGCGCGAGCATGAGCGGGTCCGGTCAGCATTTTCTGCAGATTCCCGGCCCCAGCCAGGTTCCGCAGCGCATTCTGGGCGCGATGGGCCTGCAGGTGATCGACCACCGCGGTCCGGAGTTCCAGAAGCTTGGCCACGAGGTGCTGGAAGGCTGCCGTTTTGCATTCAAAACGAGCGGCCCCGTCCTGATCTACCCGGCGTCGGGAACCGGCGCCTGGGAGGCGGCCATCGTCAACACGCTGTCGCCCGGCGATCGCGTGCTCATGGTCGAGACCGGTCATTTCGCGACGCTGTGGTGCCGGATGGCGACACGCCTCGGGCTCGAAATTGAATTCATTCCTGGCGATTGGCGCCACGGTGTGGATGCAAGCGAGATCGAGGCCCGCCTCGCCGAAGACCGCGCGCAGCGCTTCAAGGCCGTCATGGTCGTTCATAACGAGACGTCGACGGGCGTCACCAGCGACGTCGCCGCCGTGCGCCGCGCCATCGATGCCGCGGGCCACCCCGCGCTTTTGATGGTCGACACCATCTCCTCGCTCGGCTCGATCGATTATCGCCACGAGGCATGGGGCGTGGACGTCACGGTGAGTTGCTCGCAGAAGGGGCTCATGCTGCCGCCGGGGCTCGGCTTCAACGCCGTGTCCGAGAAGGCCCTCGCCGCGTCCCGCGCGAACGCGATGCGCCGCTCCTATTGGGACTGGCAGGAGATGCTCGGCCCGAACGCCAGCGGCTTCTTCCCCTACACGCCGGCGACCAACCTGCTCTACGGCCTGCGCGAAGCGCTGCGCCTGTTGCGCGAGGAGGGGCTCGACAATGCCTTCGCGCGCCACCGGCGCCTTGCGGCGGCGACGCGCGCCGCGGTCACGGCGTGGGGCCTCGAGATCCTCTGCCTCGATCCGACGCAATATTCGCCGGTCCTCACCGCGGTCCTGATGCCGGACGGCCACGATGCCGACGCGTTCCGCCGGGTGGTGCTCGAGCGCTTTGACATGTCCCTTGGCGCGGGACTTGCGAAGCTGCAGGGCCGCGTCTTCCGGATCGGTCACCTCGGCGCCTGCAACGCCCTCACGCTGATGGGTGCACTCGCGGGCGTGGAGCTCGGTCTCGCCGCCGCGGGCGTGCCCCATCGCGCCGGCGGGCTCGCGGCCGCGCTCGCAGTGCTAAAAGAGGCGGATGCGGAAGGGCGCGCGGCGGAGCGCGAGGATTCATCCCACGCAGCATGACGAGCCGGCGGTTCCGCCGCGCCGCTGAGGCGCGGGGAGCGCGGACAATGTGGGCGACCGGGAGAGAGCGTTGAGAAGCGTGAAGGAGAACGGCATGCGCATCGACGCGCACAAGGTCCTGATGAACAGCCCGAACGACGTCTCGGCGCTCGATCGGATGATCGCGGACGGTACCGTGGACCCGCGGGAGATCGTCGCCGTGATCGGCAAGACCGAGGGCAACGGCGGGGCCAACGATTTCACCCGCGGCTTCGCGACCCTCTCGTTCGCCCTCCTGATCGCCCGGCACCTCGGCACCTCCAGCGACGCGGTTCTGAAGCGGGTCGCCTTCGTCTGGTCGGGCGGCACCGAGGGCGTGCTGAGCCCGCACGCCACCGTCTTCACCCGCTCCGAAGCCGCGCCCGCCGGGGCCAAGCGCCTGGCGCTCGGGATCGCCGTGACCCGCGATCTCGCCGCCGAAGAGGTCGGGACGATGGCCGAAGTCCACGTCGTCGCCGAGGCGGTGCGCCACGCCCAGGCGGAAGCCGGCATCGTCGATGCCGCCGACGTGCATTATGTGCAGGTCAAGGGCCCGCTGCTGACCCCCGCGATGATCGCCGAGGCGCGGGCCCGCGGCGCCCGCCTCGTCACCACCGATCCGAACGGCTCGAAGCCCTATGCGCGGGGCGCCACCGCGCTCGGCGTCGCCCTCGCCCTCGGAGAGGTTGAGGAGGACGCCCTCGGAGACGACGTCATCGCCCGCGACATGGACCTCTACACGACGGTCGCCAACACCTCGGCCGGCGGCGAACTGAAGAACTGCGAGATCCTGCTGTTCGGCAACGCCCCGACTGCCGGTGGCGATCTCGCGATCGGCCACGCCGTGCTCGCGGACGTGGTCGACGCCGCGGCCGTCGCCCGGGCCGCCGCCTCTGCGGGTGGAACGACCGCCGACATCGTTTCGATCTTCGCCAAGGCCGAGGCACCTCCGGGCGGCGTCCTGCGCGGCCGGCGCACGACGATGCTGTCGGACGCCGACATCAACTACGAGCGCCACGCGCGCGCCTCGCTCGGCGCGGTCATCGCCTCCGTCACCGGCGACAGCGCCATCTTCGTCTCCGGCGGCACCGAGCACCAATGCGCGCCGGGTGAGGCCCCGATCGCCGCCATCGTCCGCGTCGGCACCGCCTGACCTTCGGCCGTCGTTCGCGGCCCGCCTCCGCCTTTCACAACGCCCGGCCAGCGGGCGGCCGACTACCTCTGTCCGAAACCGGGTCGATGAAGCCTGGGCGGACTCTCCAGAGAAAGGGAAGTCCCATGTTGCTGAAACGATCACTCGCTCTGCTCCGCACCCTGACCTCCGCCACCATCCTTCTCGCCGGCCTCGGCGCGGCGAGCGCCGCAATGGCCGAGGACAAGGCGGCGATCCTCTTGCCCGGCTCGATCAACGACCAGAGCTGGAACGCCCTCGGCTACTCGATCCTCCAGAGCCTCAAGTCCCACGGCTTCGCGACCGCCTATACCGAGAACGTCGCCGATGCCGACGAGGCCGAGGCGCTGCGCGGCTATGCCAGCCAGGGCTACAAGGTCGTGATGGGCCATTCGGGCCGCTTCGTCTCGGCGATGGAGCAGGTTGCGCCGGACTTCCCGACGACCCAGTTCATCGCCGTGAGCGGCAATGAAGGCATGGCGCCGAACGTCATGTCGGTCGATTACAACAACGCTCAGTTCGGCTGCCAGATCGGCCTGCTCGCGGCGCGGATGAGCAAGACCGGCAAGGTCGCCGGCGTCTACGGCCTCGAAGGCGTGCCGAACATCACGGCCCAGGCCGGCGCGTTCCGCCTGTGCGCCACGAAGGCCGGCGCGAAGGTGACGATCATCTACGTGAAGGACATGGAAGACGCCGCCGCCGCCAAGGAGGCCGCCCTCTCCCTCATCGACCAGGGCGCCGACGTCCTGACCGGCAAGCTCAACGCGGCGATCGCCGGCGTCGTCGAGGCGGCCAAGGAGCGCAACGTCTACGTCACCGGCCGCGGCTTCGACCAGACCAAGGCGGCGCCGGACAACGTCCTCACCAACATCGTCGAGGATTGGCCGAGCATGCTCGGCAAGACGGTGGACGAGGTGAAGGCCGGCAAGCCGTTCGGCACCTTCCTGCAATATGGCTACGATACCGCCCCGGTGACCGGCGCCTCGCTGCTCTATGCCGAGGGCACGCCGTTCAGCCCGAAGGTCCCCGCCTCGGTGGTGAAGGAGCTCGACGACATGGCGGCGCAGTTCAAATCCGGCACCCTCAAAATCGCCCCAACCCAGCAGGACGCCCGCAGCGGAAGCTGATCCCGGCCGTCCACGCCTGTCCGGGGCGGCCACCGCCCCGGACACGATCCTTCCTCCCCCAAGCAGGACCTGCCGTGAGCGAACCCGACCAGCCGAAGCTTTTGGAGATGAGGAATATCGTGCGCTCGTTCGGCACCCTGCGGGCGAACGACGATATCGACCTCGACCTCGGCCACGGCGAAATCCTCGGGCTTCTCGGCGAGAACGGCTCCGGCAAGAGCACGCTGATGAAGATCCTGTTCGGCATGGTGCCGCCGGACGCCGGGACCATCCGCTTCGAAGGCGCCCTGTTCGACGCCCACACCCCCGCCGACGCGATCGCCGCCGGGATCGCCATGATCCATCAGCACTTCATGCTGATCGAGGCGATGAGCGTTACCGAGAACATCATGCTCGGCTGGCGCGACGCGGGCCGCGTCTTGAAGCCCCGCGCGATGGCCGAGCGCATCCGCGAGGCGAGCCAGCGCTTCGGCCTCGATCTCGACCCCGACGCGCGCATCGCCGACCTGCCGCTCGGCCGCCGGCAGCGCGTCGAGATCCTGAAGGCGATCCTGCGCCAGGCGAAGCTGCTCATCCTCGATGAGCCGACCTCCAACCTCGCCCCCGTCGAAGTGCGCGAACTGCTCGACATCCTCCGCCGCCTCAAGGCGGAAGGCACCGGGATCATTTTCATCAGCCACAAGCTGCCGGAGGTGCTCGAGGTGTGCGACCGCGTGGTCGTGCTGCGGGCGGGCAAGCTCGCCGGCGCGACGCCGGTCGCCGGCGTCAGCCGTGCCACGCTCGCCGAGATGATGGTCGGCCGCCACGTGCCGATGCCGCGCGTCGAGGCGGGTGACCGGCCGCGCGGGGCGCTCGCCCTCAGCGTCCGCGGGCTCGAAGGCCCGGGCCTGACCCCGATCACCTTCGATGTCCGCGGCGGCGAGATCCTCGGCATCGCCGGGGTCGACGGCAACGGGCAACTGGAGCTCGCCGAAACGCTCGCCGGCCTCGCACCGGCGACGGGCGGCCTCGTTCTGATCGCCGATCACGACGCGACGTCGCTGCCGACGGTCGAGCGCATCGACCTCGGCCTCGCCTACCTGCCCGCCGACCGGTCCCACACCGCGCTCGTCAAATCGATGACCATTCTCGACAATCTGATGCTGCGCGACAGCCGGCGCGCGCCTTACGGCACGCGCTGGGCGCTGACGCCGAAGCGCGGTGCGGCGCAGGCGCGCGCGTTGATGGAGCGCTGCGACATCCGCGCGCAGAACCCGGACTTCGTCGTCGGCCGCCTCTCGGGCGGCAACCAGCAGAAGGTCGTCATCGCCCGCGAGCTCGACCGGCAGCCGAAGGTCGTCGTCGCCCATCAGGCGACTTGGGGCCTCGATCCCGGCGCCACCCGCTTCGTGCTCGACGAGATGATCGCGCTGCGCGCCGCGGGCGCGGCGATCGTCTACATCTCGTCCGAGCTCGAGGAGATCCTCTCGATCAGCGACCGCATCGCGGTGATGGCCGGCGGCGGCTTCGCCGGGATCGTGCCCAATCGCGACGTCGATCTCCAGGAGATCGGCCTGTGGATGTCCGGGAGGGCGGCATGAGCGAGGGCTCGACCATGGCTGCGGCACCTCCACCCGCCCATCGCCTCTCCCGGCTGAGACTTTCGTGGCGCCGGCTCTCCTTGCGCCTCGGCCGCATCGGGCTCGGTGGCCAGATCGCGCTCGCGCTCGTGCTCTCGGTGATCTGTTCGGCCGTGCTCATCCTGCTCGCCGGCAAGAATCCGGGCCTCGCCTTTCTGGCGATCGTGGACGGCGCGTTCGGCAGCCCGCACCAGATCGGCACCGGGCTCAACCGGGCGACACCTTATCTCCTCGCCGGCATCGGCGTCGCGATCTGCTTCCGCGGCGGCATCATCAATCTGGGTTCCGAGGGCCAGATCGCCGTCGGCGGAGCCGGGGCCGCCGCCGCGGCGCTTCTCACCCCGGCTTTGCCCGCTTTCCTTGCGATCCCCCTCGCGCTCGCGGCGGGCGCGGCCGCCGGCGCGCTGTGGTCGGGTCTCGCCGCCGCGATCCACCTCAAGCGCCGCGTCCACGAGGTCTTGGCGACGCTGCTTCTCAATTTCGTCGCGCTCTTGCTGGTGCAGCAATTGCTGGCGGGCGTGCTCGGACAGACCGGGGCCGGCTTCCTGCAATCACCTCTGATGCCGCGCAACGTCTGGCTGCCGAAGCTCGCCGGATGGGACGCCCACCTTGGTATCGTCATTGCCGTCGCGGCCGCGGCGCTCTCCTCGTTCCTGCTGTGGCGGACGCCGTTCGGCTTCGGACTGCGGGTCTCCGGCGCATCCCGGCTCGCCGGGGCCTATGCCGGCTTCTCCCTGCCGCGGCTCACCTGGAGCGCCATGCTCCTCGCCGGCGCGCTCGCCGGACTCGCGGGAGGCATCGAAATACTGGGCCTCCACCACCGCCTGATCGAGGGCTTCTCCCTCGGCTTCGGCTTCAAGGCGGTGACGGTCGCGCTGATCGGCGCCATCGAGCCCGTCGCGATCATACCGGCCGCGCTCTTCATCGGCTTTCTCGAAACCGGATCGCTCGCCATGCAGCGCCAGATCGGCGTGCCGACCGCACTCGTCACCGTGATCGAGGGGCTGACCATGATCTTCGTTCTGGTGGCGATGTCGGGACGGCGGCGATGATCGAATTTCTGGCGGCCTCGATCCGGATCGCGACGCCGATCCTCCTCGCCGGCCTCGGCGGTATCCTTTCCGAGCGCGCCGGCGTGTTCGCCGTCGGGCTCGAGGGCATGATGCTGATCGGCGCCTTCGGCGCGGCGATCGGCACGGCCATGAGCGGCGGCGATGCCCTCGCCGGCCTCGCGATCGCCCTCGCGGGCGGCGCTCTCGCCGGCCTCGTCGTCGCCATCGTCGCGGTGCGCTTCCGCGCCGACAACATGGTGACCGGGCTCTCGCTCAACATCGTCGCGGTCGGCCTGACATCCTATCTGATGCGCATCCTGTCGGCCTCCGGTCAGCCGATGGCGATCCATAATGCGCTGCTGCCGGTGATGCCGATCCCGCTCCTGTCGGACCTGCCCTGGATCGGGCCGCTCCTCTTCGCCCACCCGCCGCTCACCTACCTGACCATCGTTCTCTGCGTCCTCTTCACCCTGCTCCTGAAGCGCACCGAGATCGGCCTGACGCTGCGGGCGACGGGTGAAAATCCGGACGTGGTGTTCGCCTCGGGCCTCAATCCGCTCAAGGTGCGCATGCTCGCGGTGATCGCCTGCGGGGCCGTCGCCGGCCTCGGCGGCGCGGTGCTGACGACCCAGCAGGTCGGCACCTTCACGGACGGCATGACGAGCGGACGCGGCTATCTCGCCCTCGCCGCGCTCATCGTCGGCCGCTGGACACCTTACGGCACCGCCGCCGCCTGCCTCGTCTTCGCCGCGGCCGAGGCGCTGCAATACCGGCTGCAGGGCTTCGGCATCCCGGTCAGCTCCTATGTGATGCAGATGATCCCCTATCTGATCGGCCTCGCGGTACTCGCCGGACTGGGCCGCAACGCCCACCTGCCGGCCGCGATCGGCCGCCCCCTCGACCGCCGCCTCTGAGATCTCCGATGCCCGTCACCCTCACCGACCTTTCCGCGGCGCTCGCCGCCGGCCATCTCACCGCCGAAGCGCTCGTCGAGCGCTGCCTTGCCCGCATCGCCGACGGCGACGGCGCCCTGAACAGCTTCGTCCATGTCCACGCCGACGGGGCGCGGGCGGCGGCGCAGGCGAGCGACGCGCGGCGAAAGGCCGGCGCACCACTCTCCGCCCTCGACGGCATCCCGCTTTCGATCAAGGACAACCTCCTCGTCGCCGGCATGCCCGCGACCTGGGGCAGCCGCGCGCTTAAGTCCTTCGTGCCGGACCACGACGAACTCCCCGTCGCTCGCCTCCGGGCCGCCGGCATGATCCCGCTCGGCAAGACCAACGTCCCGGAACTGACCCTCGAGGGCTACACCTCGAACGCCCTGTTCGGCACCACCGGCAATCCGTTCGATCCGACGCTCACCCCCGGCGGGTCGTCCGGTGGCGCGGCGGCGAGCGTCGCGGCCGGCTTCGTGCCCGCCGCGATCGGCACCGACGGCGGCGGCTCGATCCGCCGACCGGCCTGCCACACCGGGCTCGTCGGCTGGAAACCCTCGATCGGCGGCATCGCGCGCGCCCACGGCTTTCCGCCGATCCTCGGGGATTTCGAGACGATCGGAACGCTGACGCGGACGGTCGCCGATGCGCGGCTCCTCGCCGACATCCTCTCCGGTCCCCACGGAGACGATCGCCGCGCCTTCGCGATCGGAACGGCGCCCGCCCCGCAGCGCGCGCGGATCCTCTTTATTCCCGCCTTCGGGGCTTCGCCCGTCGATCCGGAGATCGCCGGCGCCACGCGGGCGGTGGCCGAGCGGCTCGTCGCGGCGGGCCATTCGGTCGAGGACGGCGGCGTATTCTTCGATCTCGACGTCTTCGCCCGGATCTGGGCGGTGATCTCCCGCTCCGGCGTCGCCTGGTTGCTCGACCGCGGCCGCGCCGATCTGGGTAGCGTCGATATCGAAGCCGAAGCCGGCCCGTCGGTTCGCGCCATGGCCGCGGAGGGCCGGGCCATGAGCGGCGCCGATTATTTCGAGGCGACCGACCGGGTGAATGCCTTGCGCACGCAATGCGATGCGCTGTTTTCTTCGTACGACTTCGTGCTGACGCCGACGGCCGCCGCCCTGCCCTGGCCCGCGGGCGAGCCCTACCCGGACCGGATCGCCGGCCAGCCGGCCGGCCCCCGCGCCCACGCGATCTTCACCGGCTGGGTCAACGCCGCCGGCCTGCCGGCGATCAGCCTCCCGGCCGGCTTCTCCCGATCGGGACTGCCGATCGGCATCCAACTCGTCGCCGGCTTCCGCAGGGACGCCGCCCTGCTCGCCTTCGCCGAAGCGCTGGCGCTTTAGCACCTACCGATTTTATTCGGGACATCGGCGGAGATTCATCCGGCCGGCGCGGCGCGACTCGTTCGCTTCGGTCGGCGAACCGGGCGACGACCGCCGGCCATTCCCCTTGCCCGTGAAGCTCGGATTGAGCGCGGATCGAGCCTCATTATCGGTCCGCGCGGACCGTTTTCTGATGCCGACGTCCCGGCCGCGAGCATCGCAATACCGGCAAATTCCGCCGCGATCGTTCTGAAAATCAGAACGCTCTCGAATTGATCACGTTCAGCGTCGCCACTCAGATCCGATATGCGAGCACTTTCAAATCCCTCCTCGGCACTTGCTCGCCTTTCGCGCAGCCTTGCGGGGCACCTGCTCAATTCCTCATCACCCATCTGACCTGATTAAACTCGTTGCATCGACCCTCAGTGGTGTGCGGATAATCCGCACAGCGTCGCTGCCACGTCGCGCAGCGAACCCGCCCCGAACCGACCTTCGTCATTAGGACCTGGAAGATCGATCATGATGCTGAGGAAGCTCGTTCTTGGTTTGCTCACCTGCGGCCTCTTCGCGGCGCCGGCACTCGCAGCCGACAAGATCACCTTCCAGCTCGATTGGCTGCCCGGCGGCGACAAGGCGCCGATCTATGTCTGCATCCACCACGGCTTCTGCGAAGCGGCGGGCCTCGATGTCGAGATCGCCTCGGGTCGCGGCTCCACGGAGGCGATCTCGCGCCTCGCGGCCGGTTCGTCGGATGTCGGCGTGGCCGACATCGGCGCGCTGATGGCGGCGAGGGCGAACGAGAACGTCAAAGTCACGGCCATCCTGTCCGTGTTCAACAAGGGTCCGCACGCCTTCTATGTCGTGAAGGGCGGCAGCATCTCCACGATCAAGGACGTCAAGGGCAAGACCATCGCCACCTCGCCCTTTACGTCGTCGAACGTGTTCCTGCCCCTGGTGCTCAAGGATGCCGGCATCGATCCCTCCGAGATCAAGCTGATCAAGGCCGATCCCGGCGCCCTCGGCCCGATGCTGATGACCGGCAACGTCGACGCCATCATCGCCTGGATGACCGACAAGACCCGCTACACCAACCAAGGCAAGGAAGCCGGCAAGGAGATCGTCGCCCTGCCGTGGGACGCTGCCGGCCTCGAGCTCTATTCCGCCTCGCTGATCGCCAACGACGATTTCCTCAAGACCAAGCCGGACGTCGCCAAGCGCTTCGTCGCCGCCTACGTGAAGTCGATGGAATTCACCAAGGCCCACCCCGAAGAGGCGGCGGCCGACGTGACCGCCGTGGTCAAGGAGCTCAATTCCGAGGATGTTCTGGGGTCCATCCACGACACCTTGCCGCTCATGTTCAACGAGGTGACCGAGAAGGACGGCGTCGGCGTGTTCGTGCCGGCGCGCCTTGCGGAAACATGGCGCCGCGTCTCCGCCGCCCAGAACCTCGATCCTGCGAAGCTCGATCCCGAGACGGTCGTGACGCGCCAGTTCATCCCGGCACAATGAGGCATGGCATGACGGATCAGCCCGCCATCCGCTTCGAGCGCGTCGGACAGACCTTCGACACCCGGTCGGGGCGGACGGAGGCCCTGCGCAACGTGTCCTTCGAGGTCCGACGCCACGAGTTCCTGGCGATCCTTGGGCCGTCGGGCTGCGGCAAATCCACGTTGCTGCGCCTGATCGCCGGGCTGCTGAAGCCCACAACCGGCCGGTTGGAGGTGTTCGGCCTGCCGGTCGCCGAGCCGCGCGACGATATCGGCATCGTCTTCCAGAAGCCGACCCTGCTGCCGTGGGCCACCGTGGAGGACAATGTCCTCTTCCCCGCCCGGCACAAGCGGGGGCGGGTGAGCGCCGAAGAGCGCGATCAGGCCCGCGCCTTGCTCGCGATGGTCGGCCTCGACGGTTTCGCCAAGAGACTGCCGGACGAATTGTCGGGGGGAATGCAACAGCGCGTCGGCATCGCCCGGGCGCTGTTGATGGACCCAGACATCCTGTTGATGGACGAGCCATTCTCCGCCCTCGATGCCCTAACGCGGGAGGTGATGGGTTTCGATCTTCTGGGCATTTTCTCCGAGCGGCCGAAGACCGTCGTGTTCATCACCCATTCCGTGAGCGAGGCGGCCCTTCTGGCCGACCGTGTTCTGGTCATGACGGGGCGGCCGGGAACCGTTCTCACCGACATGAGCGTGCCGGCGCCTCGACCGCGCGGACCGGAGACGGCAAAGGACAAGGCGATCCATGAGCTTGCTTCCACTCTCCGCGACCTCCTCCTCCAGCGCGATGCCGCGTGAGAGCGAGACTGAGGCAGGCCGCGGCACCGTCGCGGCCGGAGTGCGCCGTGTGGCCGCCACGCCTGGCTTTGCGGCGATCGGCGCGATCGTCGTGGTCATCGTCGTCTGGGAACTCGCGACGCGGCTGTTTGCGATCCCGTCCTATCTGGTACCGGCGCCCTCGGCGATCCTGCGCTCCTTCGGGGCGATCGACGCGGGTCACTGGATGGTCCACGTGTGGGCGACCTTGCGCGTCGCCCTGATGGGATTTGCGCTTTCCATCCTGATCGCCATTCCGCTCGCGATCGTCCTCGTCCGCTCTCCCTTTCTCTCGAAGACGATCTATCCCCTTCTCGTCGTGGTGCAATCGACCCCGGTGGTCGCGATCGCGCCGATCATCATCGTGGTGCTGGGCGCCGGCGACGCGCCGCGGGTTGTGATCACGTGCCTGATCACGTTCTTCCCGCTCGTCGTCTCGACGGCAACCGGCCTCGCCGCGACGCCGCCGGAACTGATCGAGCTGTCGCGCAGCCTCCGCGCGCCGGCCTTCCGCGAGATCACGCAGATCCGCCTGCCCTTCGCCGTCCCGTACATCTTCTCCGCCTTGAAGATCTCGGTCACGCTCTCGGTGATCGGCGCGGTCGTCGCCGAGTTCTGCGCCTCGGAAGCCGGCATCGGCTACTTCATCCAGTTCTCGACCTCGATGTTCAAGCTGCCGCAAGCCTGGGCAGGATTGTTCGTGCTGGCCGCGATGTCGCTGATCCTGTTCCAGTTCGTCGTCATTCTGCAGAAAGTGCTGTTTCCCTGGAGCCTGCCGAAGAAGACGTGAGCACGCTCGGGCTCCGGCAACGCCGCAGGGCGCCATCCATACGGACCCGGCCATCCGCCGTGTCCGCAACCCTGGAGTAGAAGCGGTCGGGCCTCCAACCCGGACATTGCTCCTCAAGCGCCGGCACGCCGGCCATCGCGAAGGAGAATGCCATGAATGCTCAAGCCTACAGCCTCGCCGAACTGAACAAGGAGACCACCATCGGCGGTCTCGGGACCACGATCGAGCGCGCCATTCCCGCGATCGATCTCTCCGATTTCCAGACCCGGAGAGGGGAGATCGCGGACGCACTCTGGCAAGCCTCGACCGAGATCGGCTTCTTCCAGGTCTACAATCACGGTATTGCCCAAGAGGAGATCGACGCCGCCTTCGACACGGTATGGTCGTTCTTCGAACTGCCGGCGACGGTGAAGGCTCGCTATCCGATGCCGAAGGGCGTCAATGCCGGGTGGGAATTCAAGGCGCAGGTGCGTCCGTCCACCGGCACGCCGGACAACAAGGAAAGCTACCAGATCACCCGTCCCAACATGGCCGGGCTGTGGCCGAGCGAAGCGGAGCTGCCGGACTTCCAGGCGCGCATGCTCCGCTTCGAGCACCTCAATTGGCAGCTCGGAATGCGCATCCTCTCCTGCTTCGCGCTCAAGATGGGCTTTGCCGAAGACTTCTTCACCAAGGCGCACGATCCGGCCTCGGATCAATATCAATCCACGCTTCGGCTCATCCATTATATGTCGATGGAAGACGCGAAGCCCGAAGATTTCGCGGCGTGGCGCGCGGGCGCCCACTCGGATTTCGATTGCCTGACCATTCTGCACCAGAAGGAAGGCGAAGGCGGCCTGCAAGTCTGCCCCGGCAAGGACGCCGCGAGCGGCCAATGGACCGACGTGCCGCCGCGGGCGGGCTACATCACCTGCAACATCGGCGACATGCTGATGCGCTGGTCGGACGACCAACTGCAATCGACCCTGCACCGCGTGCGGATGCCGCGCCCGGGCGAATATATGGGTCGTCGGCTTTCGCTGCCGTTCTTCTGCCAGGCCAACCGCGACGCCGTGATCGCCGGACCGCTCGGCAAATATGGTCCGATCAGCGCGGGCGACTATCTGACCATGCGGATCAACGCAAACTTCAATAAATCCAAGATGTAACGTTGATGATCAGCGGAGCCGATGCCATCGTGGCCGGGGCAATTCGCCACCTGGCCACGATGAGGTTGAGTATGCTGCACGGTCGCGCACTGCGCTACATCGACGAAGTGGCACGGCAGGGGTCTATTCGCAAGGCGGCGAAGACGCTCCATGTGGCGCCGTCGGCGATCAACCGGCATATTCTTGACCTGGAAGAAGAGCTCGATGCGCCGATCTTCGAGCGCTTTCCGCGCGGGCTGAAGCTGACGAGCTCCGGCGAACTGCTGATCGCCCATATCCGCGAAACGCTCCACGCCCACGAGCGGATGCGCACGCAGATCAAGGCTCTGCGCGGGCTCAACCGGGGCGACGTGTTCGTCGCCACCATGGCGACCCTGGCCGCCGGCCTGCTCGCGGACATCGTCGCCGCCTATCGCGAGACGGTGCCCCAGATCAGCATCCGCGTGGTGGTGGGGGATCGGGCCGGCGTCACCGAGATGGTGGCCTCGGGCGAAGCCGATCTCGCCATCGCCTACAACCTGCCGGAGGATACGCGTCTGCAGCGCGCCGGCGAGTTCCACCATCGGCTCGGCGCGGTGATGGCGCCGGGCCATCCCCTCGCCGGCCGCAAGAGCGTGCGCATCGCCGATTGCCTAAACTATCCGCTGGTCCTCGCGGATCGCCGGCTCTCGCTGCGTGAGGTTGTGCAGACCCTCGCGCCCGCCCGCGCCGACCTCGTCGCGGTGGTCGAGACGAACTCCATGGAGCTGATGAAGCAGCTCGCATATTCGGAGCCGCACGTCACCTTCCTCAACCGCGTCGATGTCGACCGCGAGCTCGCGAGCGGCGCGCTCGCGTTCGTACCGCTTGCAGGCGGCGACGCCCTGCAACGGCTGAACATTCTCCACCGCGTCCGCGGTTCGCTGTCCCCGGCGGCGAGCCACTTCCTGCATTTTGCCCAAGAGCGGTTGGGCCGGATCGAAGCGCCGGCCTGACGCCTGATCACGTGACGATTCCCATGGACCAGACCTCTCCGAAGCGGCGTATCGCCGACCTGCTCGACGGCCGATCCGCAGGCGTGCTCACCCGGGCGCGCGTGCCCGCCGCCCTCCTTGCCGCGCCGCCGAGCGGCGAGATCGAGGTGGACCGGGATGGCGCCGCCCTCGTCGATCTCGTCATCGCCGGCGGCACGATCGGCGCGGTGCGGCCGGCCGGCCGGGTCGCCGCCGACGACGCCGTCGATCTCGGTGGTCGTCATCTCTGGCCGTTGCTGGTCGATGTGCATGCCCATCTCGACAAGGCCCACATTCTCGACCGCGCCCCGGATTCCGGGGGCACCCATCCGGGGGCACGCGCGGCGACGAGTGCGGATCGTGTGGCGCATTGGCGGCGGGACGATCTCCTCCGCCGCATGGATTTCGCCCTCGCCTGTGCCGACGCCCATGGCGTCGCCGCCATTCGCACGCACCTCGACAGCCACGAGGGGCAGGCCGAGACGACCTGGGCCGCCTTCGCCGAAATCCGCGCCCGCTGGGAGGGTCGCATCGCCCTTCAATCCGTGGGGCTGGTGCCGCTCGACGCCTACGGCACCGATCACGGCCGCGTCCTCGCCGACCTGATCGCGACCCACGACGGCTTGATGGGCGGCGTCACCCGCGCCTCCGGCGGCACCCATGGAGAAGGTCTCGACGACATCGATGCCCTGCTCGACCGGCTCTTCCGTCTCGCCAAGGAGCGCGATCTCGATATCGATCTCCATGTCGACGAAGCGGCCAAGGCGAACGCGCTGCCCCACGTCGCCCGTGCCACCATCCGCCACGGCTACGAGGGGCGCGTCACCTGCGGTCATTGCTGCTCCCTGGCGCTCCTCCCTGAGGCCGAGGCGCGCGAGCGGATCGCGCTGATCGCCGATGCGGGCCTCTCCATCGTTACCCTGCCGGCGGTGAACCTCTATCTCCAAGACCGCGAGGCGGGGCGAACCCCGCGCTGGCGCGGTGTGGCACCGGTCGAGGAACTGCGTGCGGCGGGAATCCGGGTGGCGGTCGCCGGCGACAATTGCCGCGACCCCTTCTACGCCTATGGCGACCACGACATGCTCGACACGTGGCGACAGGCGGTGCGGATCCTCCAACTCGATCACCCCTACGGTGATGCCACCGCGCTCGCGGGGCCAGTCCCGGCGGCGATGATGGGGCTCGAAGCCGGGACGCTCGGCGCGGGTCGGCCGGCGGATTTCATGATCCTAGAGGCCTGGAGCCTCGATCAGGTGATCGCCCGCCCTCAGGCGGACCGCGTCATCGTGCGCGCCGGCGCGGTCTCCTCTGCCGCCTTGCCCTCCTATTCCACCCTGCACCGAGACGGCGCGTTTCCGCGCGTGGCCAGCGGCGCATGAGCGCATGCCGGCTCGACGAACTACAGGGGACGCGCCTGTCTTGTCGCCCCTGCCGTTCGCGCTCGGGGCGCGCAGCGTCTCGGACCGATCCAAGACGGGCCGACTGGCCGACGCCCTTTACCCCCGCAGCAGACGGACCGCCGCCGGTGGAATATGGACGGCGGCGATGTCGCCGCGCTGGTGGGTCTCGATCCGGACGAGACCACCCCCGACCTCGAGGTCGATCCGGCGAACGGAGCCGAGGAATCGGTCGGCGGTGACGGTGCCGCGCTTGATGCCGGGGCCGTCCGTCACCGACGGCGCGAAAACCGGCTCGATCCGTTCGGGTCGGATGAAGACGGTGATCCGATCGCCCTGCCAATGCCCCGCCGTATCGCACGCGATCGGGCCGACCGCAGTCTCGACGACACCGGCGGCCGCCACTGTACCGGGCCACAGATTGGATTGTCCGACGAAGCCGGCGACGTAGGCGTCGCGGGGGGCATCGTAGAGGTCGCGCGGGGTGCCGATCTGGACGATGCGGCCGTCGCGCATCACCGCCACGCGGTCGGCGACGGAGAGCGCCTCCTCCTGATCGTGGGTGACGAGGAGCGTCGCGATGCCGACGTCGCGCTGCACGCGCAGGATCTCGTCGCGCATCTCGACGCGGAGCGCGGCATCGAGGGCCGACAACGGCTCGTCGAGGAGCAGCCCGCGAGGATCGAACACGAGGGCGCGGGCGAGCGCGACGCGCTGCTGCTGACCGCCCGACAGCCGCTCGGGCAGCGCATTCGCCTTCGCGCCCATGCCGACGCGCTCCAGCATCGCATGGGCCTTCTCGCGCCGCGCGGCCCGGGACAGGCCGCGCACGCGCAAGGGAAAGGCGACGTTCTCCCAGGCGCTCAGGTGCGGAAAGAGCGCGTAGTTCTGAAAGACGATGCCGAGGTGCCGCCGCTCCGGCACGATCCCGCGGACGTCCTCGCCACCGATCCGGATCACGCCGGCGTCGGGTTCGGCGAAGCCGGCGAGGAGCTTCAAGGCCGTCGTCTTGCCCGACCCCGAGGCCCCGATCAGCGCGACGAGTTCACCGGGCGCGATGGTCAGGGCGAGATCGTGTACGCCGGTCTTGGTGCCGGGATAGACGTAGGTGACGCCTTCGAAGGTCAGGCTCATGGCTTCGCCTCCTCGGGACGCGACGGGTTCCGGCGGCCGGCCTTGAGCACGCCGTAGAGCGCAGCCCAGGTCAGAAGGAAACTGACGACCGACAGGGCCGCCGCCTGGGTCGGCTCCGACTTGCCGACGAGATTGATCGAGACGGGGAAGGTTTCGAACAGGAGGACGTTCGCGACGGTGAACTCACCGAGCACGACGGTGAACGTCATCAGCGCCGCGTTGACGAGGGCCGGGCGGAGATTGGGAAGCACCACCCAGAAGATGGTCTGGGCCTTGCCGGCCCCGAGGCTCGCCGCCGCCCGTCCGAGGCTCGGCAGATCGAGCGCCGCGAGGGCGACGTCGATCGCCCGGTAGGCATAGGGAAGCGCGAGGAAGACATAGGGCAGCACCAGATAGAACGGCGAGCCGACGAGCCAGCCCGGCCCATGGATCAGCGCGGTGAGGCCGGCCACCATGGCGATCGCCGGAATCACGAACGGCAACACCGCCGCCACCTCGAGAAAAATGCGCATCCGCGGCGCGAACAGATGGACCGCGATCGCCGCCGGCACCATGACGAGGAGGATGACGGCGATCGTCGCCGCCGCGAGCTCGAAGGAGAGCAGGAGCGGACGGATCAGCGCGGCGCGCTCGAACAACGCAGCATAGGCCGACGGGCCATAGAGCCCCTGCCCTTCGAACAGGCTGAACGCGAAGGTCGCGACGAGCGGCACCGCGAAGAAGATCGCCGCTGCGACGAGGACGGCCACGCGGAGAGAGGCGTCAAGGCGCCCGCCGCGGCCGGTCGAACGCGCGGCACCGCTCATCGCCGCCCCCGCTTGGTCCTGCGGCCGAGCCAGCCGGAGATCGCAAGGAGAAGCGCCATGATGGCGATCATCGCGACCGACAGGGCGGCACCGGTTTGCGGCGCGCTCGCGACGTCGCCCGTCAGCACGTTTCCGATTTCGGTCGTCAGCAGCACGATGTTGCCGGAGGTGAGCGCATAGGCCGTCGCATAGCCCGAGAAGGCCGAGCCGAACAGGAGAACGAAGGCCGAGACGAGCGAGGGCGCGAGGATCGGCAGCACCACCAGACGCAAACGCTGGCCGGGACTCGCGCCGAGACTCCGGGCGGCCTGCAGCCAATCGGTGCGGACGGCGCGGATCGCCGGGGAGATCACGATCACCATGAGGGGCGTCAGAAAATAGGCATAGGCGATGGCAAGGCCGGCGATCGAATAGAGGGTGAAGCCCATGCCGTAGATGTCGATGCCGAGGGCCTTCAGTCCGCGCGTGACGATCCCGAACAGACCGAGGGTCGAGACGAAGGCGAAGGCGAGCGGCACCCCGCCGAAATTCGCGGCGACCGCGCTGAAGCTCGTGATCGCGGCGGGGAGATGCCGCCCGGCGTCCTCGCGGTTCGCGATGAGGGCGATCGCGAGGCCCGCGACGAGCGAGAGCCCGGCCGAGGCGAGCGAGAGAACGACGGAGTTCCACGCGGCGAGTTCGAAGGTCGGGCTCGCGAGGTCCGCGACATAAGCGAGGGTCGGGCCGTCCGGGCCGCGGACCGCCTCGGCGACCAACATCGCCGCCGGCGCCACCATGACGATCGCGGTGAGAACGAGGAACGGCGCCATCATCGCGGCCACCACGAGGGCGTGACGGCCGAGACCGAGCCGCCGCATGAGGGCGGCGGCTCGGCGGGGCGCGGCGGTGTAGTCGCGTCCGGTCATGAGGCTCAGATCTTGACCTCTTTGGCCCACTCTTCGGCCACGGTCTTCTTGGCCTTGTCGAGTTGCGCCTGGCTCGCGAAGGAGACGCGCTTGTAGGCCTCCGGCGACGGCAGCTTGGCGAGGATCTCCTTCGGGATCACGCCCTGGTCGAGCATGCGGCCGAAGCGGATCGGATGGGCATAGCCCGACAGGAAGCCGAGCTGACCCTCATCGCTGAAGAGGAATTCCTCCCACAGCTTGGCGAGGTTCGGGTGCGGCGCGAAGGCGCTGATGCCCTGGACGTAGTAGTTGCCGAACGGCGCGCCGTCGTCGGGCACGACCACCTCGAAATCGACCTTGCCTGCCTCATCGTCGCGGATCGTCAGGTTGAGATAATCCCAGCGCAGGGCGATCGGCGTCTGGCCGCTCATCATGGTGCCCTTGTCGCTCTGGGTGGGGTTGTAGTTCCCCTCCTTGGCGAGGCGGGCGAAGAACTCGATGCCCGGGGCGATGTTGTCGAAGCTGCCGCCGTTGGCGAGCGCCGCCGCCATCACCGCGGCGAAGCTGTCGCCGGCGCGCATCGGGTTGCCGCCCATCGCGACCATGCCGCGATATTCCGGCTTCAGCAGATCGGCCCAGTTCCGCGGCACGGTCTTCACCACCGCCTTGTTCACCGCGAAGGTGATGATGCCGTAATAGCAGCCGTAGAAGCGGCCCTCGGCATCCTTCACCGAGGCCGGGATGTCGTCCCAGGTCGCGACCTTGTAGGGGGCGAGCAGCCCCTCGGTCACCGCCTGCTGGGCGAAGGAGGGCGCGAGATCGACGCAATCCGGGGCGCGGTCCTGACCCTTCAGGCTGCGGATCGCCTGCAATTCCTCGGAGGAATTGCCCTCGGGGTTGGTCGGGTTGACCTCGACGCCGTATTTCGCGCCGAAGTCCTTCATCAGCTTGCCGTAGACCCAATTGGGCGACAGCGCGATCGTGTTCAGCACCTTCTCGCGCTGAGCCGCCGTGACGAGATCGGCGGCCGGCGCCGGGCTCGCCAGCGCCAAGCCGGGCATCTTGAGGCCGAGAAGCGAGGCGCCGAGGGCGAGCGATCCCCCACGGAGAAGCGCGCGCCGGCTGGTTTCGAAGGACGCCATGTCGATTCCTTTCGCAACGATCAGAGGACCTGTCGGGGCGTTCCGCCGGTGCCTCGGCCGGACGGCGGCGGGCATCGCTTCCTCAAGCGGTTGTCGTTCGGAACGTGGCGGCAGGCCTAGCCGGCGGATGTGAAACAACGATGACAGATATCGGACAAGCATTTGAATTATCGAATGTATTGTTGACTCTGGACAGCAAATAACCAGTTGGTTACAAACAGGAATCGAGGCAACACGGCGGGGCGACGAGGCCAGCCGAAAGCGGAGCGTGCGCGTGACCAGAATCGCCGTGATCGCCGATCCCCACATCGGCGTGGAGAAGCCGACCTTCGTCGGGAACTGGACCAAGGCCGTCGCGCATACCAACGCGCGGGCGCCGGCGCTGACGATCATCCTCGGCGATCTCACCTTCGACGGGGCGAATGCGGAGGCCGATTGCGCCTTCGCCGCCGAGGCGATCCGCGCGCTCGAGAGCCCCTGCCTGATCTTGCCCGGCAATCACGACGTGGGAGACACGGAGCGCGACAGCGAGCAGCCCACGGATGCGGAGCGCCTCGCACGCTGGCGGCGCCATTTCGGCGAGGATCATTGGCTGAGCGATGCCGTACCGGGATGGCGGCTGATCGGCCTCGACAGCCAGAGTCTCGCGACCGGGCTCCCCGACGAGGCGACGCAATGGACGTTCCTGGAGCGCGCGCTCGAGACCGACCGCCGCGTCCTCGTCTTCCTGCACCAGCCGCTATTCCTCGAGGCGTGGGATGAAGCGGACCGTCCCGGCTGGACCGTCCGGCCCGCCGCGCGGGCGCGGCTCCGGGCCCTTCTCGGCCGCGGCGGCGTGGACGCGGTGTTCACGGCGCACATGCACCGGGCCTGGACGCGCCTCGCCGACGGCGAACCCACGCTGGTGTGGGTCCCGGCGACGAGCTTCCTCACCCGCGACGCCTCCATGCCTCCGCAGCAGGGCACGGCCATCACCGGCATCACCCTGCTCGACCTCACGCCGTCGGGGCTCTCGATCGCGTTCGATCCCGTCCCGGGGCTCGAAACCTTCTATATCGAGGACTTCAACGGCACCCTCTATCCGGCGCCGGCCCGATGACCCTTCCGGGCGATCAGCAACCGCCCCGGCCGTCGAGCGGTCGCGCGGGCCGCCGCGCCCCGAAGACGGCGGTCCGAGCGGCGAAGACCCGCGCGTCCAAGCGTCCCCGCCTCAAGCCCGTGGGAAAGCCGCGCGATGCGGACGCCACGCGGGCGCGCATCCTCGACGCGGCGATGGCCGAGTTCGCCGCCAAGGGTCTGTCAGGCGCCCGCGTCGATGAAATCGCCGAACGCGCCGGCTTCAACAAGCGGATGCTCTACCATTATTTCGGCAGCAAGGACGACCTGTTCCAGGCCGTGATCGAGACGGCTTATCGCAAGGTCTGGGAGGAGGAAGCCGCCCTTCAGCTCGACCATCTGGCGCCGGACGACGCGCTGCGGCGGCTCGTGTCGTTCACGTGGGATTATTATCTCGCCCACCCCGAGTTCATCACGCTTCTGAACAGCGAAAATCTCTACGAAGCGCGGCACTTCAAGCAATCGAAGACGATCGCAGACGGCGCGCGCCAATCGCGCGATCTCGTCGGGCAGATCCTGGCACGCGGCGCCGCCGCCGGACTGTTCCGCAGCGGCATCGATCCGGTGCAACTCAACATCACGATCAGCGCGGTCGGCTATTATTATCTGACGAACCGCCACACGGCCTCGGTCGTCTACGAGCGCGACATGACGGCGCCGGACGCCCTCGCCGCCCGCCTCGCCTTCAACATCGAGACGATCCTGGCGATGGTCAGGGCCTGAGACGCCCGTCCCGCCGCGCTCGGCTTAAGCCGGATGCTGCTGGACACTGAGGCCGCCGTCGACGGTCAGGCAGGCAGCGTTCATGAACGGACATTCGTCGGAGATCATGAACACGGCCGCGAGCGCGATCTCTTCCGGCGTGGCGATCCGTCCGCCTGGATGCAGGCGCATCGTTTCGGCCTTGGCGACGACCGGATCGGGCTGCCCGTTCCAATAATCGAGCACCTTCTGGGTCGCGACATAGCCGGGCGCGAGCGCGTTCACCCGCACGCCCTCGGCCGCATATTCGAGGGCGAGCGACTTCGTGAGGCCGAGCAGGGCATGCTTGGCGAGCGGATAGGGAAAGGTGTGCGGGATGATGGTGAAGGCGTGGGTCGAGGCGATGTTAAGGATCGCGCCGCCGCCCTCCGCGATGAGCCCCGGCAGCACCGCGCGGCAGCAGTTCCAGGCGCCCTTGAGATTGACGTCGAAGCAGCGATTCCAGGTCGCGTCGTCGGTCTCGAGCGGCGTGCCGAACACGTTGATGCCGGCATTGTTCACGAGCGCATTGATCCGCCCGATCGTCTCCCCGGCATGCTCCACGGCGGCGGTGATCGCCGCCGTGTCGGTGATGTCGGCGACCGTCGAGACGAGCGTCGCACCGGCGGCCTCGAGCGCGGTCACGGTCTCCGCGAGCAGAGCAGGGTCGCGGTCGATCAGCAGGAGCTTCGCCCCCTCGCGATGAAAGGCCTGCGCGATCGCGGCGCCGATGCCCTGCGCCGCGCCCGTCACCATGATCCGCTTGCCGGCGAGCCGCCCCGTCATCGTGTCCTCACCATTCCGCGAAGCTGCCGTCGGCATGGCGCCAGATCGGGTTGCGCCAGCGGTGGCCTTCCTTGGCCCGTTCGATCACATAATCCTCGTCCACGGTGACGCCGAGGCCCGGGCCATCGGGGATCGAGACGAAGCCGTCCTCGTAATGGAACACCTCCTTGTTCGAGATGTAATCGAGGATATCGTTCGCCTGATTGTAGTGGATGCCGAGGCTCTGCTCCTGGATGAAGGCGTTGTAGCTCACCGCATCGACCTGGAGGCAGGCTGCGAGCGCGATCGGCCCGAGCGGGCAGTGCGGCGCGAGGGCGACGTCATAGGCCTCGGCCATCGCCGCGATCTTGCGGCATTCGGTGATGCCGCCGGCGTGGGAGAGGTCGGGCTGGATGATGTCGACGAAGCCGTCCTCGAAGACCCCCTTGAAGTCCCAGCGGGAGAACAGCCGTTCGCCGAGCGCGATCGGCACCGAGCAATGGTTGGCGATCTCCTTCAGCGCCTCGCGGTTCTCCGAAAGGACGGGTTCCTCGATGAACATCAGCCGGTAGGGCTCGAGCGCCTTCACCAGCACCTTGGCCATCGGCTTGTGGACGCGGCCGTGGAAATCCGCGCCGATGCCGATGTGCGGTCCGACCGCCTCGCGCACCATGGCGATGGTCTCGACCGCGCGGTCGACCTTGTCGTGGGTGTCGACGATCTGGAGCTCTTCGCAGCCGTTCATTTTCAAGGCCTTGAAGCCCCGGGCGACCGCCTCCTTGGCGGCGTTCGCGACGTCGGACGGCCGGTCGCCGCCGATCCAGGAATAGACCTTGATGCGATCGCGGCAGCGCCCGCCGAGAAGCTGGTGCACCGGCTGGCCGAGCGCCTTGCCCTTGATGTCCCAGAGAGCCTGATCGATGCCGGCGAGCGCGCTCATGTGGATCGCGCCGCCGCGATAGAAGCCGCCGCGATAGAGGACGTTCCAATGATCCTCGATCAGGAACGGGTCCTTGCCGATGAGATAATCGGAGAGCTCGTGGACCGCCGCCTCGACGGTGAGCGCACGGCCCTCGACCACGGGCTCGCCCCAACCGACGACGCCCTCGTCCGTCTCGATCTTCAGGAAAAGCCAGCGTGGCGGGACGATGTAGGTGGTGAATTTGGTGATCTTCATGAAGAGGCCGCCTCGCGAGGCTCAAACGGATCGGAAAGGCGCCGCGGGCTGAGCCGCACGGCGAGAGAGAGGCTTTCGCCGGGGGCGAGCAGGACGAGCCCGCCGAGATCGGGCCGATCGTTGGCCCCGGCGAGATGGGTCATCGGCTCGAAGCAGAACCAGTCGCCGCGATAGGACGGATCGCGCTCGGCATCGGACGCGTACATCACGGCGTGGCGGGCCGATGCGTCGGCTTCCAGGGCGAGCCCGGTCCGTCGCGCCGGCCATACGATCTCGGCGCGGCCGCTCCACCCTTCGAGCAGAGTGTTGATCCAGCGGTCGGGGATCGGTGCGGCGGCCGCGAAATCGAGGTCGGGCGGCGGCGGCACGGGCGCCTCGGGCAGGTATCCGTCCCCTTCCGTCCAGGCGAAGCGGTAGGGGGCGGTGAGCCGCGTGTCGGCCGCCCGCGGGAAATAGGGATGCCAGCCGAGACCGTACGGCATCGGCGCGGAGCCGCGGTTGACGACGGACAGACCGACCGAGACCAAGCCTGGCGCGAGCGCGAAAGTCTGCCGCGCCTCGTAATCATAGTCCCCGTTGCGATGGGCGAAGGCGAGCGTCAGCGCGGTGTCGTCCTGCCGCTCGATCTCCCACGTCCCGAGCCAGCCGTCGCCGTGCAGATAGAGCGGATCGACCGTGTTCGGCGCAAACCGGTGGTGAACACCGCCGACGGCGAAACCGTTGCCGCGCAGCCGGCTGCCGAACGGCACCATGGGGAAGGCCGCTGCGTGTTCAGGCGACGGATCGTCCGCCACCTCACGCAGCAGCGGCACGCGCGCGCCGTCGTCGCCCCGCCAGCCGAGCCGCGTAACCACGCCGCCCCGCGTCGAAACGCCGAGGTCGAAGCCGTGTGCCGCGAGGTGAAGCGTCGCCATGGCTCAGCGCCGGCCGAGCGCCCGCGAGCGCAGGTTGTCGAGGAGCACGGCGAACAGAAGGATCAGGCCGCGCACCACATATTGGTAGAAGGCCTGGATGTTGAGCAGGTTCATCGCGTTCTCGGCGATGCCGAGGATGAGCACGCCGATGATGACGCCACTGATCGTCGCCCGGCCGCCGGCGAGCGAGACACCGCCGAGCACGCAGGCCGAGATGACGGAAAGTTCGAGCCCCGTCGCCGCGTTGGGCTGGCCCGAGGTGATGCGCGAGGCGAGCAGGATGCCGGCGACCGCGCAGATGAAGCCCTGGAGGGTGAAGATCCAGATCCGCACCCGGTCGACATTGACGCCAGCGAGGCGCGAGGCCTCGGGGTTGCCGCCGATCGCGAGCGTATTGCGGCCGAACACGGTGCGGTTCAGCACAAAACCGAACACGACGAACAGCGCGATCATCACCCACACCGGCGTCGGCACCGTGAGGAAGCGGCTCAGCGCGAGCGAATAGAATGTCGAATCGTTGATTCCGACCGCCCGGCCGTCGGACGAGATGAGGGCGAAGCCGCGCACGATCTGCATCGTCGCGAGCGTCGTGATGAGCGCGTTGATGCGCAATTTCGCGATCACCGTGCCGTTGACGAGGCCGACGAGGCTACCCGCCGCGAGCGCCGCCAGCAGGCCGACCGGGATCGAGCCCGTGGCGTTCGAGACCATCACCGCGATCATGCCGGTGAAGGCGACGGTCGAGCCGACCGAGAGGTCGAAATCGCGGGAGGCCAAGCACAGCATCATCGTGCAGGAGACGATGCCGATCGTCACCAGCGATTGGAGCAGGCCGAGGATGTTGCGCTCGGTGAGGAAATTCGGCACCGCGAGCGAGACCGCCGCGAAGGCGATCACGAACAGCACGATGAGCCCCTGCTCGCCGAGCAGGATGCGCTTCAGGGTATTGGCCATCGGATCAGACCTTCTCAGCGAAGCGCGGGGCGGTCTTCTCCGGCAGCGCCGCCGCGAGGAGCGCCGCTTCGGAAACCTCTGCGCGTTGGAATTCGGCTGTGATGCGGCGGTCGCACATCACCAGGACGCGGTCGGAAATGCCGATGATCTCCGGCAATTCGCTTGAGATCACCACGACCGCGACGCCCTTTTCGGCGAGCGAATAGAGGATCTCGTAAATCTCGGCCTTGGCGCCGACGTCGATGCCACGGGTCGGCTCGTCGGCGATGAGGACCTTGATGTTCGGCTCGGAGAGCCAGCGGGCCAGGATGACCTTCTGCTGGTTGCCGCCGGACAGGTTGACGATGTCCTGGCGCCGCGACGGCGTGCGGATGCGCAGAGCACCGATGAAGCGATCCGCCGTCGCGCCCTCGATCGCCGGGCGGATGATGCCGAACGGCGAATGGTGACGACGCGAGGAGATCGCGACGTTCTCGGTGATCGAGCGGCCCTGGAGGATGCCGTCCGCCTTGCGGTCTTCCGGGCAGAGCACCAGACCGGCGCGGATCGCGGTGCCAGGATCGATCGGTCGCAGCGGCGCGCCGTCGATCATCACCCGCCCGCTCGCCGCGGCGTCGGCGCCGAACACAAGGCGCATCAGTTCCGAACGGCCGGCACCGACGAGGCCGAAGAAGCCGAGCACCTCACCCGCGCGGGCGACGAAGCTCTGCGGTTCCGGAACGCGGCTGCCGCTCAAGCCTTCCACGGCGAGGCGAACCTCGCCGGCGGGACGCGGCCGCCAGCCCCAGATGTTGGAGATCTCGCGCCCCACCATCTCGGAGACGATGCGGTCGCGGGTGACGCCTTCCATGGTGGGATGATGGGCGGCGAGCGTGCCGTCGCGCAGCACCGTGCAGCCATCGCAGAGGCGGAAGATCTCGTCGAGGCGGTGGGAGACGTAGAGGATCACCTTGCCGGCGGCGCGCAGCCGATCGATCAGGCGGAACAGGATCTCGCTTTCCCGGGAGGAGAGCGAGGAGGTCGGTTCGTCGAGGGCGATGACGCGGGCGTCGATCATGACCGCCTTGGCGATCTCGACCATCTGCCTCTCGCCGATCGAGAGCGCGGAAATCTTGGCACGCGGATCGACGTCGATGCCGATGTCGGCGAGCGTCTTGCCGACTTCTTCGAACATCGCGCGAAAATCGATGACGCCGCCGGTCTGCGGGAAGCGGCCGAGCCGCAGATTCTCCGCAACCGACAGGTTGGGGACGAGCTGGAGCTCCTGGTGCACCACGACGACGCCGGCGTCGAAGGCGTCCCGCGTCGAGGTGAAGCGCTGGGCGACGCCGTCGATGCGGATCTCGCCCTCGTCCGGGCGCGTGTCGCCGGACAGAATGCGGATCAGGGTCGATTTGCCGGCGCCGTTCTCGCCCATCAGGCCGTGAACGCTACCCTTCGGCACGGCGAAACCGACCTCGGAGAGCGCCCGCACGCCGGGATAGGACTTCGAAAGGCTCGAAAATTCGAGAAAGGCCATCGTTACGCCACCCGACGACGAGAAGGCCGACGGCGGGAGAACCCGCCGCCGGCGATCGAGACGATGCTCACTGAAGGCCGAGCTGCTTGCGCACCTGCTGATAATCGTCGCGGGTCGCGAGTTCGCCGCTCGTCAGGGTGAGCGCCGGCGGCGCCTTGTTGTCGGCGATCCACTCGTACATGTCGACCGAGGTCTCGTAGCCGTGACGCTTCGGCGAGATGATGACCGTGCCGAAGAAGCCGGTCGGGGTCGGCTTCTTGAACTCGTTGATCGCCGAGTCCGCGCCGCCGATGCCGACGCCGATCACGTTTGCAGCCGGAATGCCGACGCTCTCGGTGGCACGCACCGCGCCGAGAACGGCCTCGTCGTTGAGGCCGAAGGCGATCCAGTGCTTGATATCCGGATGGGCGTTCAGGACCGTCGTGGCGGCGTTGAGCGCGGCCTCGGTGTCGGTCTTCGCCTGCGGGGCGTTGAAGATGTTCTTTTCGGGGAAGCCGGCCTTCTCGAGCGACTCGATCGCGCCGTTGACGCGGTCGACGGCCGTCGGGAGCTGGTCGTAGGAGACCTTGATCGCGCCGACGTCGGCCAGGTTCCAGCCGCGCTTCTTGATCTCGCCGGCGATGGCATCACCCACCGCTTCGCCGATCTTGGTCGCCGAGATGCCCATGTGGGGCACGCTCTCGATCGGCTGGCCGGAATTGTCGACGAGCCGGTCGTCGACCGTCATCAGCTTGAGATTGTTGGCGGCCGCCTTGGCGACGATGCCGGGGCCGAGCTTCACGTCCGGGGTGCAGATGATGAAGCCCTGCGCGCCCTGAGCGCCCAGATTGTCGATAGCCGCCATCACCTTCTCGCCGTCCTCGGCGCCGATCTCGACGAGGGTGAAGCCCTTTTCCTTCGCCGCCTGCTGGGCGAACTTCCATTCGTCCTGGAACCAGGGCTCTTCAGGCTGCTTCACGACGAAGCCGATCTTCACGTCCTCGGCATGGGCCGCGCCCGCGGCGAACAGCAGCGCCGCGCCGGCCAGAATCGTACGTTGCCAGAGCTTCATTCGTCTTCCTCCCAGGGAAAGCCGCGTCACCTCGGACGCGTGCGGTTGTTGGTGCGAATGGTATGAGAATTGTCGGATGAGTCAATCCTAGTGTCAGACATAAAATGCGCGTTGTCCGACCTGAAAGAATGAGGGAACATGAGGAATGATAAGAGCGGCCCCTGCCCGCGCCGCGTCGGCCGGCCATCACATTTGCGTTCCGAAGGGGAGCGCGGGAATGCCGAGACGTCGCCGCGCGCGGAGTGACCGCCGCGTCGCCGACGGCAGGTCCGGCATGGCGGTCCCGCCGGTCGAACCGGACCTCCCGGGTCGCTTGGGATGAGCGAGGGGGCTGGCACGGCCGCGCGGCACATGAGAAGTGAAGGGCCGAATCCGAGACGATCCGATGCCGTTGAGAACGCCGTCATGAGCCTTGCGTCCGCCGACCTGCAGCGTGTGCCGCCGCGCCCGCGTCCGCGCGTCGGCCGCGACTTCACCGTCGCGCTCGCCCGCGCCATCGTCGAAGGCCGTTTTCCGGAAGGCTCGACGCTGCCCCGCGAGCAGGATCTCTGCGCCGAATATTCGATCAGCCGCTCCGTCGTCCGGGAAGCGCTCAAGACGCTCGAATCGAAGGGCGTGGTGCGCTCGCGCGCCCGCGCCGGCACGCGGGTCCGGCCGCGGTCCGACTGGAACCTGCTCGACGCCGAACTGCTCGATTGGATGGGGGAATCGGTCGTCGACGCCGATCTCCTCGCCGCGGTGCTCGAAGCCCGGCAGGCGATCGAACCATTCGCGGCGGCGCTTGCCGCCGAGCGGGCGAGCCTCGCCGACGTCGCCGCGCTTCACGCCGCCTGGGAGGCGATGCGCGACGCCGCGCCCGGCGACGATCAGGCCTTCACCGCGGCCGATGCGGAGTTCCACCGCGTGCTGATGCGGGCGAGCGGCAACCGCGTGTTCGAGCAATTGTCCGGCATCATCGACGCCGCCTTGACCCGTTCGCTCGACCGCTCGAACCGTTCCGTCCATTCCCACCGCGAGGCGATCGAGATCCACGGCCGCCTAGTCGAAGCGCTGCGCATGCGCGACCGCGCCGCCGCCCACCGCGCCTCTGAGGAAATCCTGCAAACCGCCGCCCGCGACCTCAGCCTGCCGCGGCGGTAGGAACTCGCCTCACACCGCGTAGGCCGCCTCGTGAAAGGCGATCTCCAACGCCTGCGCCCGTCCGAACACCGCAGAGAGACGAGCGGCCTCCGCCTCGGTGAGGCCGGGACCCGCCGCATCCAGCGTGTCCTTCAGGAAGCGTGCCTGCGCCTCGAACTCCGGGGCGGCGTGGAGATCCACCCACGCCTTGAGGAGCAGATCGGAGATGGCGGCGGTGCTCGCCCGCGTGCACCAGGTGAAATACATCCACTCGGCGGCGAACATCGCGGCGACGACGTCGAGGTAGGTCCCCGCCTCGGCGATCGCGAGCATGCCGTCGCGGAACTCGGCGACCGCCGGCCGGCGGACGTCGTAGGCGGCGGGGTCGATGCCGCGTGCGGCAAAGGTCTGCTCAAAATAGACGATCTGCTCGTTCACGAGCGCATTGAGAACGCCGACGAACCACCGCCGCCCGACCATCCCGGGTGCGCGCGCAACGGCGAAGGCGAAGATCGCCACCGCCGTCTCGACGAAAGCCCCTTCGTAGACGAGGTAACGGTCGAACACGGGGGACGGCAGGCGATCAGCCTCGATATCGCGAACGAAGCGATGATCGATCATCGCGGCGAAGACGTCGGCGTTCTCGCGCAGGATGCGCTCCGACAGGGTCTCGCTCATCTCAGGCCTCCAGCGCCGGCGCGGCCGCCGCCACGAAGCTGCGGACACGATCGGGATCGACCGGGTTCCACCATACGCCGCCGACCTTCAGGGAGGAGGCGACGATCACGCCCGCCGTGCGCTCCAGGATGGCGACGACGTTGCCCTCGTTCACGCCGGAGCCGACGAGGACCGGAAGGTGCGTCGCCCCGCCTATGGTCTCGATCTCCTCGATCGAGGCCGCGTGGCCCGTGCGCTGCCCGGTCGCGATCACCGCATCGGCGTCAAAGAAGGCGAGATCGCGGGTGAGCTCCTCGATCGAGCGGTCGGCCACGATCGCATGGGCGCCGTGCTTCACATGGCTGTCGGCGAAGATCTTCACGTCGTCCGCTCTGAGGCTCGCGCGGTAGCGCATCGCCTCGCCGGCCCGCCCTTCGATGAAGCCCTCGTTCGCGACGTAGGCGTTCGCCCATTGATTGACGCGGATGAACCGCGCACCGCCGGCCACGGCTGCCGCCAGCGCCGGAAGCGGCGCGTTGGCGAGGACGTTGATGCCGAGCGGCACCCCGGTTGCGCGCCCGATGCGGTCCGTAACGACGGCCATACAGGCGGCCGTCTCAGGACCGATATCGTCCGGCTTCGAAAACGGGATGTCGCCGTGGTTCTCGATGATGAGGCCGTGAATGCCGCCGTCAACCAGTGCTTCAGCGTCGCGCAGGCAATCGTCGAGGATCGCCTTCATGCCTGCGCCTCGATAGCGCGGCGCACCCGGGAAAGGCGGACAATGGATCATCCCGATCAATACCTTGTCACGCCCGAATATTTCTTTTATCGCTCCGCCCGATAAATTAGAAATGGACTGCATCGACTTCCCTCCGGGCTGAGTTCAATGAAAGCTTACGTGATCGGCAATGTTGCATGGGACGAGACGCTCGCCGTGGAAGCCTGGCCCCAGCCGGGCGTCTCGCTGTTCGCCTCGGGCCTCACCGCCGATCTGGGCGGCAAGGGCTGTAACCAGGCAGTCGTGATCGGCCGATGCGGCGTGCCGACCGTCCTCGTCGCGGCGATCGGCGCGGATGCCGCCGCCGCCGCGATCACGGCGCGGCTCGCGGCGGAGCCGCTGACGGCCCGGCTCGTATCGCGCCCCGACTTGCCCAGCGACCGGTCCATCATCCTGTCCGGACCCGACGCCGAGAACGCGATCGTCACGACCGTCGCCTGCGCCGAAGCCCTGAAGCCAGCCGACGTCGAGACGGCACTGCGCGACGCGACGGCGGGCGACTGGGTGATCCTGCAGGGCAACCTGCGCGACGAGACGACCGAGGCCGCGCTCGCGATCGCCCGGCGTCGCGGGCTCGCTACCGCCTTCAATCCCTCGCCGATGCGTCCCGCGTTCGCCGCCATGCTCGCCCTCGCCGACATCGTGTTCGTCAACAGCCACGAGGCGCACGATCTGACCGGCCTCGACGGCACCGAGGCAGCGACCGCGCTCCGCGCGATGGGCGCGACGATTGCCGTCGTCACGCTCGGCGCTGCGGGATCGCTACTCGCGACGGCCGGAAGCGTCGTCGCCGTGCCCGCCGCGCCTGCCCACCCTGTCGACACCACCGGAGCCGGCGACAGCTTCCTCGGGACGGCGCTGGCGTCGGCGATCTCGCGGGGGCCGCTGGACCCTCTGGCGCTCTCGCACGGCGCGCGCGCAGCGGCCCTCACGATCGGGCGGCGCGGCACCGTCGCCGCCTTCCCGACCGCGACGGAGATGTCCGAAATCCTCGCGAGCGCCGAGGCGCCGGAGAGCCGCTGAGGTCAACGGCCTTCGGTGATCCAACCGAGGATGTTCTTCCAAAGCCGGCCGTAGCCTTCCCAGGCGCAGAAGGCCGGGGACAACCAGTGCGGACCGATGTCCGACGTCCACGCCGCCGTGCGCCCCTCGCCGTAGCGGCCGAGGACGAGCAGCGGATGGCCGCCCTGATCGGCCGGAAGCCGGGCGAGAACCTCCGCACCCGGCTTCGCCTCGACCTCGTTGACGCCGAGCAGCGGCGGCCAGGCGATCCCGGTGAGGCCGGCGACCGCCGGGTGGCCCGGCTGAACGATGTCGGCCGTCGTCCCTTCCGGGATCTCCACCCGATCGTCATAGGGCAGGCACGAGACCGGCAGCACGTCCTCGACGGCCGTCCGGCGCCAGCGGGCCTTCCCGTCGATGCCTTGGAACGAGAAATAGCCGCCGACCATGAGGAGCCCGCCGCCGCCTTCGACGAACGTTCGGATGAGCTTCAGCCGGTTCGGCACGGTGCGGGAGTGGAGCCACACCTCGGGCGGCAGCAGCAGCGTGTTGGCGCCGATGTCGGACAGGATGATCGCGTCGTAGGCCCGGAGCCCGTCGAGATCGAACGGGAATTTGTCCGCCGCTTCGTGCGCGGGCATGTAGGTGAGCTTGAACTCGCTGCCCTCGAGCGCCTTCACCAAAGGCTCGGCCCCGAGGTGGAACGTGACCGACCCGAACTGGTCGAACCCCTTGTAATGCGTGGCGGAGCTGACCCAGCTCTCGCCGACGAGCAGCACATTCTTCGTCATGATCTCGATCGTCTCCGGATATCAGGACCGCGCGGAGCGGAATGCGGCGTCGAAGACCGCGCGCGGGTTGTCGGTGAGGAGGCTCGACAGCGTCACGTCGTCGACGCCATGGCGTTTGAGGCGGGGCAGGAAGTGCTTGGGCACGAAGGCATAGCCGTTCCCGCCATAGCGCGTCAGCATCATCTTCAGGAAGACGTCCTGAGACAGGAGGATGCTGCCGGCGTGGCCCGCCTCGATCAGGCGAACGATCGCGCGGGCGCATTCCTCGTCGCTCGGACACTGGACGCCCTGGTCGGCATAGAAGAAATCCATGCCGATCATGTCGTATTCGATGAAGGCTCCCCGCGCCGCGAGCGAGGACTGATACGCGAAATCGTCGTGCGACGGGTTCATGTGGCAGAGCACGGTGTGGGCGGGATCGCCGCCCTCCCGCTCGACGAGATCGAGCACCTCGTGGCCGCGGCGAAACCAGCCCGGCAGGTGCACCATGAGCGGCAGCCCCGTGAGCTTCTGCGCCCGCGCGGCCCCGGCGAGGGATTTGCGTTCCTCCGCCGTGAAGTCCGCGGAGACGCCGATCTCGCCGATGAGACCGATGCGGACGCCGGTATCACCGATCCCGTGCACGGCCTCCGCGACGATCTCGGCGGCGATGTCGTCCGCGCTCATGCGGGCGACCTTTTCCGGGTGCGACGAGCCGAGATAATAGCCGGCGCCGATCACCACATTGAGCCCGGTCGCCCGCGACACGCGCCGCATCGCAAGCGGATCGCGCCCGATGCCCTGGCACGTGGGCTCCACCACCGTGCGCCCGCCGAGACCGGCGAAGAGCTTGAGCTCCTCGATCGCCGATGCCTCGTCGTCGAGCGCGATGTTGTGGAGATTGACGAACGGATCCTGCCGGAGTTCCGAGAGGATCTCGACGCAGACGAAGCTCGAGGCGAGATATTGCCGCTCCGGCTCCTTCGGCTTGTTCCACCAGCAGCGGCAATCGTTGAGGATGTGCTCGTGCATCAGCGTCATGCCGAGCGTCACGGCAGGCACCGGCCCGTCGACCGTCATGACGGTGCCGGAGCCGACATGAGCCTCCGAGAGCGAGGAAGCCGTGGGCGGAGACGAGGTCGCACTCATCGCTTCTTGCCCCCCGCCCGCACGGGCAGCCGGAACTTCGCATTGAACACGCGCGTGTTCAGCCAGATCGCCACCAGGATGATCGCACCCGTCACGATCTGGGTGAAGAAGGGCGAGATGTGCATGAGGATGAGCCCGTTGCCGATGACCGCGATCGTCAGGGTCCCGAGCACCGTGCCGAGGATGGTCCCCCGCCCGCCGGTCAGCGACGTGCCACCGAGCACGACCGCCGCGATGACCTGAAGCTCGAAGCCGACGCCTGCGTTCGAGGAGCCCGATCCGAGGCGCGCGGCGACGAGAAGACCGGCCACCGCACAGGAGAGGCCCGAGATCATGTAGACCGAGGCGATGACCCAACGCGCCGGCATCCCGACGCGCCGCGCCGCCTCCATGTTCGAGCCGACCGCCACGACCTGCCGGCCATAGCGCGTCGAGCGGATCGCGACATAGGCGACGACGGCGAACACCACCGCGATGAGTGCCGGCACCGGAATGCCGAGGAGATCGCCGCGACCGAGCCAGAAGAACCCGGGCGCATCGTTGATCGGGATCGAATAGCCCTGGGTGAGGTAGAGGGCGAGGCCCCGCAGGATGGAGAGGCCGGCGAGCGTGACGATGAAGGCGGCGACGCCCTGATAGGCGATGAACCAGCCTTGCGCGAGGCCCATCACGGCCCCCAGCACGAGCATGGCGACCGTCGCCGCCGGCCAGGGCAACCCGCTCGCCATGGCGATCGCCGCGACCGCGTTGACGAGCGCCACCTGCGACCCGACCGACAGATCGATGCCGCCGGTGATGATGACGAAGGTCATGGCGAGACCGACGATCAACACCGGCGCGGCCTGCCGCAGCACGTTGAGGATGTTGCCGGCGGTCATGAAGGTGTTCGTGCCCGCCGTGAAGAAGGCAAGGCACGCCACGAAGAACACGGTGATGGAGAGGATCTGCGCGTGCTCGGCGAGGAAATCGGCGACCGGCGATCCGGCGGCCCGTTCGGTATAGGCGCTCATCGGTGCCCTCCCTCACCGACGATGAGCTTCACGAGGTCTTCCAGGTTCGTCTCTCCGATGCGGCGCTCGGCGACCTTGGTGCCCTCGTACATGACGGCGATGCGGTCGCAGACGCGAAAAAGATCCTGCAAACGGTGCGTGATGAGCACGACGGAAACCCCGCGGGCTTTGACCCGGTTGATGAGCGCCAGGACCGCCTCGACCTCCGCCACGGCGAGCGCCGAGGTCGGCTCGTCCATGATCAGCACCTTCGGCTCGAACGCCGCGGCGCGGGCGATCGCGATCGCCTGCCGCTGGCCGCCGGAGAGCTTCTCCACTTTCGCCGTCAGACGCGGGATGCGGATCTCCAGCGCCTCGAGCATCCGGCGCGCCTCGGCCATCATCGCCGCCTGATCGAGGAAGAGACCCCGGCTCTTTTCGCGCCCGAGGAACAGGTTACCCACGACATCGATGTGGTCGCACAGGCTCAGATCCTGAAAGACCATCTCGATGTGGCGAGCGCGGGCGTCGGCCGGGCCGGCGAAGACGACCGGCCGGCCGTCCACTTCGATGGTGCCGCCGTCGGGGATGTAGGTTCCCGAGATCACCTTGGTCAGGGTGGACTTGCCCGCCGCGTTGTCGCCGACGAGGCCGAGGCATTCGCCGGGAAAGAGATCGAGATCGACGCCGCGCAGGGCCTGATGGGATCCGAAGGTCTTGACGATCCCCTTGAGCGACACCCGTGGCGGAGCCCCGTCCAGCCGGGGAGCAACGCGCTCCCCGGCCCCGGTCACGGTCTCAGGCCTCATTTGAAGACGGCCCGGTAGGGATCGACGTTCGCCTTGGTGACGATGGTGATCGGCACCGACACCAACTTCTCGACGGTCCCGCCGGACGTCACGGCGTCGAGCGCCTTGACCGCCGCCGCGCCCATGCCGGCAGGGTCCTGCTGGATCACCGCCGCGACGTAGCCCTTGTCGATGCCGGCGATCGCCTGGGCGGTGAGATCCCAGCCGAAGATCTTGATTTTGTCCTGCTTGCCCTGGCTTTCGACCGCGGCGATCGCGCCCATCAGGGCGGGTTCGCCGGTCGCATAGATCGCCGTCAGATCGGGATTGCCGGTGATGAGGTTCTCCGCCGCCGCGAGCGCGTTGTCCTGAATGTTCTGCCCATCCACGACGGCGACGACCTCGACACCCGACTTGCCCTTGATGGCGTCTTCGAAGCCCTTCTGGCGCACGTTCTGGATGTAGGAGTTGAGAGCCCCGACGATTCCGACCTTCGCCGTGCCGCCGTTCTTCGCGACATAATCGAGGAAGAACGCGCCCATGTCGGCGCCGGCCTTGGCGTTGTCGACGCCGACCTGCGCCTTCTGCGGGCCGGCCGGCAGGATGGCGTCGATGGCGACGACCGGGATCTTGGCGTCGGCCGCTTCCTTGACGGCCGGCATGATGCCGTTGACGTCGATGGCGACGACGATGAAGCCGTCCACCTTCTGCTGGATGTAGGTCTCGATCGCGCTGTTCTGCGCCGCCGGATCGTTGTTGGCGTTGTAGATCACGAGCTTGTCGCCGGCGGCGTCGGCCGCCTTCTGGGCCCCCTCGTTGATCTGATTGAAGAAGAGCGCCTGCTGGTTGATCTGGATGAGCGCGTAGGTCTTGCCCACCGCCGCGGCGGGCATAAGCGACGCGCCGAGTGCCGTCATGCCGAGCGCGAGGGTGAACAATCTGCGGGTGATGCTGGTCTTCACGGTGTCGATCCTCTCTCTGGTGGCTTTTCAGGTTTGGAAGCGTCGCGTTTTTCTTGTTCAATCGAGCGGCGGGGCGACGGAATCCCGCACGACGAGTTCGATGGGCATCAGTTCCGCCTTGTGAAGATCGGCGGGTGCCGCCCAATCGGTTTCGAGAAGACGTTCGACGGCGCGCCTTCCGAGCGCGCTCACCGGCTGGCGTACCGCCGTCATGGCGGGCGCGAAGAGATGCAGGGGACCGACATCGTCGAAGCCGACGATCGACACGTCGGCCGGCACCGAGACGCCCCGCTCCCGGAACACCTCCATGAGGCCGATCACGATCTCGTCCGAGGTCGCGAAGATGGCCCGCTCGCGGCGGCGCTCGGCCAGGAAGCGCTGGGCCGCCGCGCGGCCGAACTCGATCGTGTAGTCGCCGTGCCAGACGGTGATCTCCGCCTCCGGATCAAGACCGCGGCGGAGCCCTTCGGCGCGGCGCCGCGCGCTGATCATCTCGGGTGGACCGCCGAGAAAGAGCACCCGGCGATGGCCGAACGTCGCGAGATGGCGGCCCACGAGCAGTCCGCCTTGAACGTTGTCGCAGAAGATCTTCGGTGCCTGGGCGCCCGGCACGTCCTCGTCGACCACCACGACCTTGCCGGAGCGGCTGATCCGCGCGGCGAGCGTGCCGTCGTCGGGGTGATTGGTGACGAAGATCAGCCCGTCGAGATGGTTGCGGGCGATCAGGTCGAGATAGGCGATCTCGCGCTCGGTCCGGTTCAAGGTAGCGTGCAGGGACACCGCGAGGCCGTGACGATCGGCTTCCTGCTCCACCGCGGCGACGAAGGTCGCGAAGAACGGATTGGCGATATCCGGGACGACGAGGCCGATGGTGTCGGACCGGCCCCGGCTCAAGCGGCGGGCGTGCGGGTTCGGGCTGTAATCGAGCGAACGGATCGCCTCGTCGATGCGGGCTCGGGTCTCCTGCGGGAGTTCCAAGGTGCCGTTGAGCAGGCGCGACACCGTCGCCGACGAGACACCGGCGAGGGCCGCGACATCCTTCAGGCTGGGAGGCCTCTTCTCTCTCACCGCACCCGTTCCCCGCTCCGCTCCGTCCCAATCCAGCGCGAGACCCTGCCCCGGCGAGTGTGGCTTCCGCGCCGATACGGCGCAGAGGACCAAACCCGCGTAGCAGACGACCTCGACCGAACTTGTTAAGCGCTTTACTAAACCGCTTAACTGAAACGCGAACACGCCGATCTGTCAAGCGGGTGAAGATCGTCCGCGGGCGCGGATCGGGCGACCGGAACGTGGAATCAACGTCTCTTGACGGGGCGCCGCGGGGTGACTGCGGCGGGGAGCGCGACACCGTGTATGGTGTTCTCAAGGCTCACGGACGTCTCGACGCGCTCTTGAGCGGCCTTTACTGCCGAGCGTAAGCATACGCGACTCTCCTTCGGAGGCGTTCGCGTGCAGCCTTTGTAATATGACGATTCGACGTCACTCGATTTGGGTATCCGGGATCCGCTCCGCCGGTAATTTTGCCATGACTCGTCCAATCGGGATTGCTACGATGCTGCGGCGCCTCGAATAGCGCGTCGCCTGAGCGTGGGGTTCGGCGTCGACGACACCGCAGCGTTGGCAAAGCACGCCGCTGCGCGGTCGCAAGATTGGGGATAGGGGATGATGGCAAGGGCAATGGACCGGGCGCGGCGTGTTCGCCACGCGCTGACGCTGAGACCGAGTCGCGCAGTGAAGCCGGTTGCAGAGCAAGTGGCGCACTTGGGGTCCGCCGTCCGCGGCAGGCGACGCGGTGAGGCGCTCATCGCCATCCACGCTGCCGTTTTTCTCGCCGCAAGCACCGGCGTAGTGCATGCGACCGACATCCCAATATTCTATAAAACCATTACGGAGTTTTCTCCTCCTAACTATCTGCGACTCATGATCAGAGTTGGCGTCGACGGCGGCGCACCACAAGACTATATGTTCGATACTGGATCATCTTATTTCCAAGGCAAGATGGATGGCGCAGCTGCTCCGCGCGCTTTCACGCCGATTGCTAGTGGAATTGTTTATAATTATGGAAACAGTACGTATGGATTTCATTCGAACGCGGTAGGCGTCTCACAGATTGAGTTTTATTACCCTCATTCCGATTCTCTCGCTACGACATTGACGTCCTCGGGAAGTCCGTTTGTGGTCGGCATGACGTACAAGCATCGCGACACCGCCGAGCTAAGAGCAGACGCGCAAGGTATATTTGGAGTCTCTAGTTTTACAACCTTGAAGAGCACGGACCAGGGATCCGATGTCTTACTCGGTGGTATTTTTGGACAAGCTACAAATACGGGGTACTTGGTAGCCGCAAACTGTGAGCGGACATCTGTAAACTGCAAACCGACCGCCATTCTCGGACTGACGCAGCAATTGCGAGCGCAGTTCGAGACGCGCCTGTCTTGGCTCCCGTCCTCCGCTAAGGATATGCCGTTTCCGGTATCTGGCGCGAATAGCTCGCATTTCGGCAGCATCATACTTTCTTACCGATTGACTGACCCGACCGGCAAATCGACGCTGTCTTTCTCAGAGCCGACGCTACTTGATAGCGGCACGCCCTGGTATAATGTTAGCGTAAATGGCGATATTACACAGTATATTGATCAATCTCTGCCGACAAATTTCGTTCTTTCTGGCGGACTCGCCTACCCAGGCTCTTCATTAGGCATTTATGCCCCATCTGGAACGCTGCTTCAGAACGTCGTCGCGAGCAGCGGATTGGCAGATGAGACGAATGCTGTGGAACTGACGGCTGTCGACAAGCCCACCGAGATCATTGGAATTGGATTTTTCGAACACAGTTCCGTTCTCTACGACCTAGAGAAGCGGGCGACTGGAATCACCTCCTTTTTCGTGACGGATGCGCCGGTGGAGACGACGGCGGCCTCGCCGTTCACCGTCACGACCGCCATGGGCAATCAAGGCCAACTGGGCATGGCTGGTGTCATCTCCGGTCCCGGCAATGTCGAGGTGACCTCCGGCGCTCAGCTCAAACTCAGCGCCGACAACACCTATACCGGTGAGACGATCATCGACCCGAACGGCTGGCTCGCCCTCGTCGGGCCTGGCACCATCTCCCAGTCCTCGGCCATCGTGAACAACGGCGTCTTCGACATCTCCGGTGTCGGTTACGTTCCGGGCTACAGCGACACCACCACAGAGACCGCGATCACCTCGCTCTCCGGCGGCGGTCTCGTCTCCCTCGGCAGCCGCACCCTGGTGCTCACCAACGCCTCCGGAACCTTCTCCGGCACCATCGCCGACGGCGGCTATGACGGCGGCACCGGCGGCGCCCTCGTCATCGCCGGCGGAACCGAGATCCTCTCCGGCGCCAACACCTATACCGGCGGCACCGCCATCGCTCAGGGCGCCGCCCTCGTCGTCGCGGGATCGATTCAGGGCACCGTCCTCAATGCCGGCTGGCTCGTCGACAACGGCTCCATCGGCGGAACCGTCATCACCTCCGGCCTCGTGTCCGGTAACGGCTTCATCGGCGGCAACCTTATCGCCGCCAGCGGCGGCATAATCTCCCCCGGCAATTCAGTCGGAACCCTCAACGTCGCCGGCGCCGTCGCCTTCGGCCAGGGCTCCGCCTATGGCGCCCAGCTCGGCCCCAACGGAACCGCCGACCTCATCAATGCCGGCGGACCCATCACCATCCAGAACGGCGCGACCCTTCTCCTCGAGGCCGCCAACGGCACCGCCGTCGGCATCAACACCTTGACCATCCTCAAGGCCGCCGGCGGCGTGAACGGCCGGTTCACCACCGTCAACGACGACTTCGCCACCCAATATCCGTTTCTCGATTTCGCCGTCGCCTATCAGCCGAACGGCCTCCTTGTGCAGAGCTCCCGCAACGGCGTGCCCTTCACCTCGGCCGCCCAAAACCCCAACCAGGCCGCTGTCGCCGCCGCCCTCGACACGGTGCCCCTCGGCACGCCGTTCATGAATGCCGTCGTCTCGCTCAGCGATGCGACGGCGCCGGCCGCGTTCAACGATCTCTCCGGCGGGATCTATCCCTCCATCGACACCGTGTTCCAGGCCCAGTCGGTCTATCTGCGCGATGCCGTGACGGGGCGCCTCCGGCAGGCCTTCGCCGGTCTCGCCGCGCCGGCCACCGGACCCCAGACTGCGGCCCTCATGCCCGGCCTTCTTCCCACCGTCTGGACCCAGGCCTACGGCAGTTGGGGCGACGGCGAGGGCAGCAACGGCGTCGCCGACGTCTCCCGCTCGATGGGCGGCTTCGTCACCGGCCTCGACAACCCGATCGGCGACAATGCCCGCATCGGCGTCGCCGCCGGCTATTCCCAGTCCCAGTTCGAGTCCAATAGCCTCTCGTCCTCCGGCCAGAGCGACAACTACGATCTCGCCGTCTATGGCGGCGCCACGTTCGGGGCGCTCGGTCTGCGCGTCGGCACCAGCTATACGTGGCATGATCTCTCGGTGAACCGGTCGATCTCGGTCATGGGCTTCACGAATGCCCTGTCGTCGTCCTACGACGCCGGCACGACGCAGGTGTTCGCCGAGGCCGGTTACGGGATTTCGACGCCCTATGCCGATCTCGAGCCGTTCGCCGGCATCGCCTATGTCAGCCTCCACACCGACGCGATGAGCGAGACCGGCGGGGCGGCGGGGCTCCAGAGCGGGTCGTCGACCCAGGACAACACGTTCACGACCCTCGGCCTGCGCGCCGCCAAGGGCTTCGCCGTCAACGGCGGCACTCTCACGGCGTCCGCCAGCCTCGGCTGGCAATATGCCTTCGGCGACACGACGCCAGTCTCGACCTTGTCGTTCGAGGCAGGTGGCTCGGCGTTCCAGGAGACCGGCATCCCGATCGCGCGCAACACGGCCTTGGTCGGCGTCGGCTTCGACTTCACGGCGACGCCGAACGTCACCGTCGGCCTGCATTATGCCGGCCAGCTCGCCGGCTCGTCCCAGGACAACGCCATCGACGGGCGCGTGTCGATCAAGTTCTGACCAAACGAAACGCGTATCGCGCCGATTGGCAAAGGCCGCGCGCCGCTGTCATAGTATGCTCCGGATCGGTCCGGGCGTCATGGCGGCGGCGCGTTGGCACGGTCCGTGCTTTAGCCGGGGCACAAGAACACCGCGGATCTTCGAGCCTGTCATGGCCCGCAGCCGACGGTGGCCCCGAGGGGAACACGGCCGTTCGGCCGGCATGCGCTTTGACGGCGCGGTGCCGGCTCGCGGGCAGCGACGCGCGAGCGCGACGCCCGACGCGGCTTGACGTCTGAGAGGACGGACATGCAGGTCGCCTACACGACGCGCGAGCTTCCTCCACACGGCCGCCGCCATTATTGGCAGGACGTCGTGTCTCGAACCTATTTCCCGCTCGAGATCAAGTTCGCCGGTGGCGTCGATTTCGCGGGCAGCCTCGATGCCTGGACGCTCGGCGCGGTTTCGGTCTCGCGCAACATCTCGGACGGGCTGCTCTATCGCCGGGGCGAGCACCACCTGCGCAACGAACAGGAGGAATGCTATCTCGTCACCGTCCCGGAGCAGACCGAGATCCGGTTCGAACAGGACGGCCGCGACGTGCTGTGCCGGCCGGGCGCCTTCCTCATCGAGCGCAGCCACCTGCCTTACGAATTCAGCCACCGCGATCCGGCCGCCCTCTGGGTGATGAAGATCCCGAGTTCCGTGCTGCGGGCGCACGTGTCCCGGCCGGAGCGCCTCGCGACGCTCCAATTCGATGCCTCCCGCTCGATCGGCGCCGTGTTTACCGAGATGGTGCGGCTGACCCACGCCCGGATCGGGGAGATGGACGAGGCGGCGCGCGCCCTCGTGGGACGCCAGCTCGTGGATCTGCTCGCAATGGCGATCGAATCCGACGACCGGGTGCTCGCGGGGAACTCCTCCTCGATGCGGGACGCGCACCTGCACCGCTGCGAGCACTTCATCCGCCGCCGTCTGGCCGACGCCCGCCTGACCCCACAGACCGTCGCCGACGGATGCGGCATCTCGCTCCGCTATCTGCACCAGATCTTCGAGGCCGCCGGGATCACGGTCGGGGCCTATATCCGCAATCAGCGCCTCTTGATGTGCGACGCCATGCTGCGCGATCCGGCCTGCCGCTCGAGCATCGCCGAGATCGCCTATCGCTGGGGCTTCGGCGATCAGGCGCAGTTCAGCCGGTCCTACCGGCGCCAGTTCGGCTGCACGCCGAGCGAAGCCAGGGCTGCGGCCCGGCCTTCGGCGTGATAGACGCCCGATAGCTTCGGATACCCGGCCCGCCTACAACGCCCCCGGGCGCCCCTTCCACACGCATCGCCCGTTCCCGCGCCCAGACGCCCCGCCTGCGGCGTCGGCACGCAGGCCCGTGGCCAGAGCGGCCACGCCGGGCGACAAGGCCCGTGTGCTCTCTGGAACAAGTCTCAACGCACTCAGCGTCAAGAGCGATCGCCCGAAGCCGGCTCTAATTGCCCTCGGCTCCGGGCTCTGCGGCGACCCCGCAGGTGCCGGCGCCTCGATCAAGGTTCGGCGCCTCGCTCTCCGCCTTCGCCCGCGGACAGGCGCGCCTCAAGGGACGTCACAACGTGCAGAACCTCCGCGTGGCCGTCGATGTCGGCGGCACCTTCACCGACATCTGCATCATGGACGAGGCGACCGGCCTCATCCGGATCGAAAAGACGTCGTCCACCCCCGATCCGATCGACGGCATCATGGACGGCGTCGAGAAGGCGGGCATCGCGCTCGATCAGGTCGCGCTGTTCTCCCACGGCACCACCGTCGCGACGAATGCGCTCATCACCCGGCGCTTGCCGCGCACCGCCGTGGTGACGACCCACGGCTTCCGAGACGTCATCGAGATCCGGCGCGCCAACAAGGAAGACCTCTGGGACACCTACAAGGACGTGGTGAAGCCCTATGTGCCGCGGCGCGACCGGCTCACCGTGCCCGAGCGGATCGATGCGGCGGGGATCATCCTCGAACCGCTCGATGTCGAGGCGGCCCGCCGGGTCGCCCTCGTGCTCAAACGGCGCGGCGTCGCCGCGGTCGCCGTCTGCTTCATGAATGCTTATCTCAACGGCGAGAACGAGCGGCGGATGCGCGACATCCTGCGCGAGGGGATCCCGGACGTTCCGATCTCGATCTCCTCCGAGGTCCTGCCCGAGATCTTCGAGCACGAGCGCTTCTCGACGACGGTCGCCAACGCCGTGGTGAGCCCCGTCGTCGTCGACTACACGACCCGCCTCGGCGACCGCCTCGCCAAGGACGGCTATACCCGCGATCTCCTGCTCCTCCACACCGGCGGCGGCGTCATGACCCCGGCGAGCGTGAAGGACTTCGCCGCCCGGCTCGCCGGCTCAGGGATTGCCGCCGGCGCCATCGCGAGCCGCTACATCGCCGGCCTGTGCGGGTTTCCCCATTCGATCGGCCTCGACATGGGCGGCACCTCGACCGACGTGTCGCTCGCCTATGACGGGCAATCGCGCGTCACCAAGGATTGGTACATCGAGTTCGGCTACCCGATCCGCTTCGCCTCGATCGAGGTTCTGACGATCGGGGCCGGCGGCGGCTCGCTCGCCTGGACCGATCCGGCCGGATCGCTGCGCAACGGCCCGCAATCGGCCGGCGCCTTTCCGGGACCCGCCTGTTACGGCAACGGCAACACCCAACCCACCAACACGGACGCCAACGTCACGCTCGGCCGGCTCGGCACCCGCCTCGCCGGCGGCAAGGTGATGCTCGATCCGGCGCTCGCCGAGCGCGCGGTCGAGGAGGGCGTCGCCAAGCCGTTCGGGCTCGGGCTCCACGAAGCGGCCGACGCGATCCTCAAGGTCGCCAACGCCAACATGTCGGATGCCGTGCGGCTCATTTCGATCAGCCGCGGCTACGATCCGCGCGATTTCGCCCTCGTCGCCTTCGGCGGTGCCGGGGCGCTCCACGGGGTCGACGTGGCGCGCGAACTCGCGATCCCCGTCGTCATCGTGCCGCCCAATCCCGGCGTGACCTCGGCGCTCGGCTGCCTCCTCGTCGATATGCAGCACGACTTCTCGCAGAGCTGCATGATGGCTGCGGGCGATGCCGATCCGGCCGACATCGAGGCGCGCTTCGCCGCCCTCGAGCGCGAGGCGGTCGATCGCCTCATCCACGAGGGCGTGGCCCGCACCGACATCGTCCTGCAGCGCTCGATCGACATGATGTATTCGGGCCAATGGCGCTCGCTCGCCGTCGACGCGCCGAGCCCCATCGGCGCGATCGGCGACCTCGTCGCCCGCTTCCACGCCGAGCATCAGCGCGAATACAATTTCCGCCGCGACGACGCGCCGGTCAGTTTCTTCCGGCTCAATCTGAAGGCGATCGGCATCGTTCCGAAGGCCGAGTTTGCGGTCCACGAACCGACCGGCTTCGTGCCGGAGCCGACCGGTCGCCGCCAGGTCTGGTTCGAGGGCGAGGGCCACGACACCCCCGTCTACGACCGCACGCAGATGCCCTGCGGCTTCCGCTTCCAAGGCCCCGCGATCGTCGAGCAGCTCGATTCCACGACCGTGGTCCCCCCCGGCGCGAGCGCCGAGGTCGACAAATATCTCAACATCATCATCCGCGTGAAAGACTGAACCGATGGCTGGAGATGTCTCCCTCGATCCGGTGACCTTCGAGGTTCTCAAGAACTCGTTCATCACCAGCGTCGATCAGATGGCCGAGCAGATCCTGCGGACCTGCTATTCCTTCGTGATCTACAACCGCGACTTTTCAAGCGCTCTGCACGACGCCGCCGGCGAATGCGCAGCCCAGGGCAACCAGGATATCGCCGTCCACGTCGGCACCCTGCACTTCACCTGCAAGGAGGTGATGCGCCATTTCGACGGCGACATGCACGAAGGCGACGTGTTCGCCATCAACGATCCTTATGCCGGCGGCACCCACTTCTCCGACGTCCGGCTGGTCCGGCCGATCTTCGCGGACGGCAAGATCATCGCCTACAGCCAATCGAACGGCCATTGGTCGGATGTCGGCGGCAGCGTGCCGGGCTCGTTCGACGTCGCCGCGCGGGAGATGTTCCGCGAGGGGCTCAGGATCACGCCGGTGCGGCTCTTTTCCAAGGGACGCTTCTGCAAGGATGTCGCGCACCTGATCGCCTCGAACACCCGCGACCCCGCCTCGATCATCGGTGACATCCAGGCCCAGGCCCAGGCGACGCAGGTCTGCGAGCGCGAAATCCTCCGCCTCGTCGGCAAATATGGCCGCGCGACCGTCGAGACGGGTCTCGCCGCCGTGCAGGATTATGTGGAGCGCTCTGCCCGGCTGCGGATCGCGGCGCTGCCGGACGGCGAATGGGAGACGGTCGACTATATCGACCGCGATCCCGCCGGCGGCGAAGGGATGATCCCGATCCGCATCAAGATGACAATCCGCGGTGACAAGGTGATCTACGATTTCACCGGCAGCCACCCGACGATCGGCTCGATCTACAATTCGGCCTTCGGCGCGACCTTCTCGGCGGTGGCCGCCGGCATGAAGACCTTCTTTCCCGATCTGCCGCTCAATTCCGGCTTCTACCGCTGCTTCGAGATCGTCGCGCCGCAAGGCTCGATCGTCGACGCGAAGTGGCCCGTGGCGGTCACCGGCTTCCTGATGCCCTTCGAGAAGATCATGAATGCGATCTACGAGATGTGGTCGAAGCTGATGCCCGAGCGGGCGCTCGCCTGCGCGTTCAACCTCGAATATCTGCTGACCGGCGGACGCGACGCGCGCAGCCCCGACAAGCCGATCTTCATGTTCTACGATTGGCTGCCGGGCGGCTGGGGCGGACGCAACGGCAAGGACGGCAGCAACGTCACCACGGCCTGCTTCGGCACCGGACTGATGTCGCAGCCGGTCGAAGGCCAGGAGCGCGCCAACCCGATCCTGACCACCGAATGCGAAATCCTGACGGATTCCGCCGGTCCCGGTCGGTGGCGTGGCGGGGCGGGTGTCCTCAAGACGTCCCGCGTGCTCGAGGCCGAGAACACCGTCATCTCCTATATCTGCGACCGCGAGCGGGCCGTGGTGTGGGGATCGAAGGCGGCCTGCCCTCGATGCCGCATGGTCTCACCCTGCGGCGCGCCGGGGCGGAGCGCGACGAGCGGCTCGGCTCGGTCTTCTCCGATGTACCGATCGGTCTAGGCGACGTCTTTTCCCGACCCACGGCCGGCGGCGGGGGCTTCGGCGACCCGCTCGAACGCGACCCGCACCTCGTCGTCGAGGACGTCAAGGACGACTACGTCTCGCTCGGGCGGGCCGCGAAGGACTACGGCGTCGTGATCCGCACCATCGACGCCGAGCTCTGCGAGTACGAACTCGACGAGGCGGCGACCGCCGCGCTGCGGGCCGAGTTGCGGGCATCGCGCGTTGCGGACGCACGGATCGACCCGGAGATCGTGGCCGCCCGGTTCCGCGCCGGCGAGATCAACGCGCTCGACGCCATCCGCCGCCACGCCGTGATCCTCGATTGGGGCACTGGCGCGCTGCTTCCTCAGTCCACCCGGCAGTTCCGCGAGTCCTTCGAGCGGCGCTCCGTGGCGAAGTGGGCCTGACGCCCACGGCCGGCCTCCCCCGGCTCCAGAGAGGACGGCCCGCCGGCGGCGGGCCGCGACGTGCCCAAAAGACGGCAGGCGCTCGTGATCCCGCCCGCGGTCGACCTTCCAGAGCAAGAACCAAAGCACTTCGAGGATCGAACATGTCCCTCTCCCCCACCGTGCCTCGCCGCGCAGCCTCGCCGGCTTCCCGCCGCCGTCCGTCCCCGAACGCGGCCCGCAACGTCGTCGTCGGATTGATGACGAGCGTCACACTCCTCGCCGCGGCGGCGAGCCCCGCCGCCGCGGACCAGTCGTGGTTCCCCTTCAAGGTCTACGATTCCTCGTCCGGCACGCCGAAGCCGGCCGACTACACGCCGCTCGCCAAGGCGGATAAGCCCTACACCCTCTGTGTGCTCTTTCCGCACATGAAGGACAGCTTCTGGGTCGCGGTCGCCTACGGCATCGTCAGTCAGGCGCAGACGATGAACGTCAACATGAACCTCTACGAGGCCGGTGGGTACGAGAACCTGCCGAAGCAGCTCTCGCAGTTCGACGACTGCATGGCGAGCGGCGCGGACGCGATCATTGTCGGGGCGATCTCCGGCGCCGGCCTCATGAAGAAATTCGAGGAGGCCAAAGCGAAGGGCATCCCGGTCGTCGGCGTGACGAACCCGCTGCCGCCAAACGCGCTACCGGCCGCCAATTATGTCGACTTCGTCGCGATGGGGGCGGTGACCGGCGAGGGCCTGCTGGCCCAGACCAAACCCGGCGAGAAGCTCAATATCGTCACGTTCCCCGGCCCGGCCGGGTCCGGCTGGGCGGAGTCCTTCAACGAGGGCTTCAAGAAGGCGATCGCGAAGGATCCGAACGCCAAGATCCTCGGCGAGAAGTTCGGCGACACCGGCGTCGCCGTGCAGTTGCAGCTCATCCAGGATGCGCTCCAGGCCTATCCCGACATGAACGTGATCTGGGGCTCGGCGCCGACCGCCGAAGCGGCCATCGGCGCGGTCGCGGAAGCCGGACGTCAGGACATCAAGATCATGTCGTCCTATGAAAACCAGGCGATGCTCGACGCCCTCAACCGCGGCGACATCCTCGCCTTCGCGACCCAATACCCGGTCGCCGAAGGCGCCATCGCGGTCGACCAGGCGGTTCGTCTCATCGAGAAGAAGCCGGTGATGAGCCTCGTTCAGCCGATGGCGGCCGTGATCGACAAGACGACCGTGCCGAAGCTCCAGATGGACCTCGTCCTCGCCCCGGCGAGTTGGACCCCGGTCTATTCGGTGAAGGCGAAGTAGGCTGGAGAAATAGGCCCTCCCACCTTCGCCCGTTACGAAACCACGCGGGCCGATCCCGGCCGTTCGGGCTCGGCCCCTCCTGCGGTGCCGGCGACGATCCTTCGCCGCCGGCTCTCGCCGCCTGTGCATTCGGAACGATTGGCATGGACCTCAGCGACGATCCCGCGGCCGGTCCGCTCCTGCGGCTCACCGGCATCTCGAAGCGCTTCGCCGGCGTTCGCGCGCTCGACGGCGTCGACCTCGACGTGCGCGCGGGCGAGCTCCACGTCCTGTTCGGCGAGAACGGCGCCGGCAAATCCACGCTCATCAACGTCATCGCCGGCACCTTCCCGCCCGACGCCGGCAGCTTCCGGTTCGCCGGCGAGGGGATCCACAACCTCACGCCGCATCGGGCGCGGGCGATCGGGATCAGTCCGGTCTTTCAGGAATTTTCCCTGGTGCCGAGCCTCACCGTCGAGGAGAATCTCTTTCTCGGGCGGGAGGCGAGCGCCGCGGGCGTGCTGCGGACCGGCGCGATGCGCAAGCGCGCGCGGGCCTTGATCGAGGAGCTCGGCTTCGATCTCGACCCCGCCAAGCGGGTCGACGATCTTTCGCGCGCCCATCAGCAGATGGCCGAGATCGCCAAGGCCCTGCTCGGCAATGTCCGCCTGCTCATCCTCGACGAGCCGACCGCCTCCCTGACCGAGCGGGAGACCGGCCGTCTCTTCGACCTCATTGCGACGCTGAAGCGCCAGCAGGTCGGGCTCATCTACGTCTCCCACCGCATGCGCGAGATCCGAGCGCTCGCCGACCGCGTCACCGTGCTCCGCGACGGGCGCCATATCCGTACCCTCGACGCGGCGACCGCGACCGACGGCGAGCTCGTCGAATTGATGACCGGCCGCCGCATCGACGTGCTCTTTCCGACGATCGTCCACGCGGCCGCCGACGTGACGGTCGACGTCGAGAACCTCACGCTCGCCGACGGCAGCGTCGACGGTGTCGACTTCCACGCCCGAGCGGGCGAGATCACCGGGATCGCCGGCCTCGTCGGCTGCGGCAAGTCGGAGCTGGTGCGGGCCATCTACGGCCTCGCGCCGATCGCCGACGGGATCATCCGCATCAAGGGCACGCCCTACGACGCGCCGAGCCCCCGGCGGAGCCTCGACCTCGGCGTCGCCTATTTTCCGGCGAACCGCGTCGCCGAGGGCTTGGCCCTCGCACGTCCGATCCGCGAGAACGTCTCGATGACCGCCCTCGACCTGCCGCGCTTCGCCCGAGCCGGTCTCGTGAAGGCCGGAGCCGAGCGCAGCCTCGTCGGCGCGGTCATGGAGCGGCTGAAGCTCCGGCCACCCCGCATCGAGCGACCCGCCGGAGCCCTCTCCGGCGGCAACCGTCAGAAGGTGATGCTCGGGCGCGCCCTCACCCGCGAAATCTCCGTCTTCCTGTTCGACGAGCCGAGCGTCGGCATCGACGTCGGCGCCAAGCTCGAAGTCTACGAATTCATGAAGGATCTGGTCGAAGCCGGTGCGGCAGTCATCGTCGTGTCCTCCGAGCTGCCGGAAGTGCTCGCTTTGTCGAACCGGCTCTACGTGATGCACAACGGGCGGATCGCCGCCGAGCTGACGGGCGCGGAGAAGACCGAGCAGAACGTGCTCGCGAGCTTCTTCAAAGATCACATGACGGAGGCTGCATGAGCGCGCCCGCGACCCGGCGCGCCGCGCCGTTCGTCCGCCCCGGCCTGCCCGCGCGGCTCGATCGCGGACTGATCGGCCAAGGCGGCTTCCTGCCCGCCCTTCTCGTCGCGGTGGTCGTCGTGATGGCGGCGATCGATCCGCAATTCTACGGGCGGATGAACATCGTCAATATCCTCCGCAACGCCTCCTTCCTGACCATCGTCGCGTGCGGCCAGGCGTTCGTCATCATCGCCGGCGGCTTCGATCTCTCGGTCGGGGCGGTGGTCGCCTTGGCGAGCGTCGTCGCCGCCAAGACGATGGGCGCCGCCGCGGCCGCCTTCCCCGGGCAGGACGGTCTCGTCATTGCCTGCGGCGTCGCGGCGGGCGTCGGCAGCGGCCTCGCGGTCGGTCTGGTGAACGGCCTCTGCGTCGCCAAACTCAAGGTCTCGGGCTTCGTCGTCACCCTCGGGACCATGTCGGCGACCGCCGGCATCGGGCTGATGATCACCAGCGGCATTCCCGTCTACGGCATGCCGGAGAGCTTCGTGAAGGGGTTCGGCCGCGTCCAGGTGCTTGGGCTGCCGATGGCGATCTATGCGGCGGTCCTGATCCTCGCGCTGATGATCTTCGTGCAACGGCGCACGCTGTTCGGTCGTTACGTCTATGCGATCGGCGGCCATCACGATGCGGCGGTCGTCTCCGGGGTCGCGGTCGGCCGCCACCTCGTCGGCACCTACATGCTGTCGGGGGCGCTCGCCGCGATTACCGGGCTTCTCCTCACGGCACAGGTCGGATCGGGTCAGGCGAGCTTCGGCGGCGACCGGATGATGCTGCAATCGATCGCGGCCGCCGTCATCGGCGGCGTCAGCCTGCGCGGCGGGATCGGTCGGGTCGAGATCGTCGCCGTCAGCGCGCTGTTTCTGACGATCCTCACCAACGCGCTCAACCTCCTCCACATCGATTCCCGCCTCCAGCCGGTCTTCCTGGGACTGATCATGGTGGCGGCGGTCGCCCTGGACGAACTCGGCCGACGGAGGAAGACCCGTGTCTGACGCTGGCATCTCCCCGGGTCCCGCCGAGACCGGCCGACCTGCCGTCACCCTCCGGCGATGGCTCTGGCAGGCGGCGCTCCCCATCGCCCTCATCGTCCTGCTTCTCGGCTTCGGCGCCTTCGCACCCGACGTGCTGTCGCCGACGAACCTGATCAACATCGTCCAGCAGACGAGCTACATCGCATTGTTCGCGATGGCCCAATCGGTCGTGATCCTGACCCGCGGCTTCGACCTCGCGCTGGGGCCGACGGTCTCGATGGTGAGCGTCGGGACGGCGCTCGCCATGGCCGCCGCGGTCGCCGCAGGCCAGCCTCCCGTCGCCGTGCTCCTGCTCGGGCTCGGGGCCGGCTTCGGCCTCGGCTTCGCCTGCGGCCTCTTCAACGGGATCGTCGTCGCTCTCCTCGGGGTCAGCCCGTTCGTGGCCACCCTCGGCAGCTACAACATCGCGATCGGGGTCGCGACCACGCTCTCCGGCGGGCGTCCGGTGCAGGGCGTGCCGCAACTCTTCTCGGACCTGTTCTATGGCGGGCGGGTATTCGGTCTGCCGATGGCGATCGTCTTCGCCGTCGCCGTCGGGATCGCGCTCGAGTTCGTGCTCCGGCGGACGGTCTACGGACGCACCCTCTACATCATCGGCACCAATCCGCGGGCCGCGGCGGTCGCCGGGCTGCCCGTGAAGCGCATCCTGGTCGCGACCTACGTGCTGTGCTCCGGCCTCGCGGCCCTCGGCGCCATTCTCCTCACGGCCCGGACCGGCTCGGGTGAGCCCAATCTCGGCGGCTCGCTGTCGCTCCAGGCGATCGCGGCCGCAGTGGTGGGCGGCACCAGCCTCGCCGGCGGCCGGGGCGGCGTCGGCACGGCGGTGCTGGGCGCGCTCTTCATCACCATCCTGTCGAACGGCATGAACCTCACCCGCATCGACGGTTACGTCCAGATGGTCGTGCTCGGCGCGATCGTCATCGTGGGCGTGCTGATCGATCGGCTGCGGCTCGGCCGGCACTGAGCGGCCACCGGCGCCGCACACGAGGGAGGCCCCATGACCGTCGCAGCTCACGGCTCGTTGCTGGTTCCATCGTCTCTCGACACGGCGATCGCGGCCCTCACCGACCTCGGCGAGGACGGGGCGCCGTTCGCCGGCGGCACCTGGATCATGCGCGCGCCGATCCGCCACGAAGCCCGCAAGGCGACCTATGTCGCCCTCGGCCGCATTGCCGAGCTTCGCGAGATCACAATCACCCCCGCCGCCCTCGAAATCGGCGCGGGCGTGACCCACGCCGCCCTCGCCTCGGCCATCACGACCTTGGACGATCTCCGAGGGCTCGCCGCTGCCGCCGGCCGATCCGCGAACCCAGCCGTGCGCGCGGCCGCCACGGTCGGCGGCAATCTCTGCACGGTGGCGTTCGCCGCGGCGGACCTCGTTCCGGCCCTGCTCTGCCTCGACGCGGAGGTGGAGATCGCAGGCGCGGGTGGCCGCGAGCGCATGATGCTCGAGGCTTTCCTGGTGCGCCGCGGCACGCTCGCCCCGGGCCATCTTCTGACGAGGATCATCGTGCCACGCCATCTGGGTCACAGCGCCCACGCGCGGCTGCCGCTGCGGAAGGCGGGGGATTATCCCGTCGCCATCGTCAGCCTGCGGGTCGCTTGCGATCCCAGCGGCCGGGTGCGCGAGATCCGTATCGCCGTCGGCGCGGTGGAGCCGGTCGCCCGCCGTTGGCCGATGTTGGAGGCGACCCTGACGGGCGAGCGTCTCGATCCCGAGTCTGCGGCCGAACGGGCCGCCGCCTGCCTCGACGCCTTCACCGGGCGGGACGGCATCGAGGCTCCGGGATGGTACCGGGTTCACATCCTGCCCACCCTCTTCCGCCGCGCCGTCGCCGCCGCGAGCGGCTCCTGACCTCCGCGGAGACTTCGCCATGCCGATCCGCTTCACCCTGAACGGCCACGATCGCGGCACCGCAAGCGAACCGATGACGCCGCTGGTCGACGTGCTGCGTGAGCATTGTCATCTGACCGGTACCAAGGCGGTCTGCCGCGAAGGTTTCTGCGGCGCCTGCACCGTGCTCGTCGACGGCACGCCGACCCTTTCCTGCCTGACGCCCGCCGGCCTCGTCGAGGGCCGGAGTGTCGTGACGATCGAAGGCCTCGCACGGGACGGGGCCCTATCCCCGATCCAGGCCGCCTTCGAAGACCATGACGCCGTGCAATGCGGCATGTGCTTTCCGGGCATGGCGCTGGCCCTGAGCCACCTGCTGGAGACCAAACCCGGCGCCGACCGTGACACCATCCGCGCCGCGCTGACCGGCAACATCTGCCGCTGCACCGGATACGAGCGCATCGTCGAGGCGGCGATGTCCGTCGCGGCCGCGGCGCGCTGAGGAGGGCCAGCCCATGTCGGACGCGAACTCGGCCGTGATGGACCTGCGGCGCCGCGACGCCCGCGACAAGCTCCTCGGCCGCACCCGCTACACCATCGACCGCTACAGCCCCGGCATGCTCCATGCCGCCGTGCTGCGCGCGACCGTCCCGAGCGGCCGGATCCTACGCCTCGACGTGACGAAGGCGGCCGCGATGCCGGGCGTGCGCGCCGTCGTCACGGCAGCCGACGCGCCGGGCCGCATCGGCATCGGCATCGCCGACCATCCGCTCTTCGCCCAGGACGTGGTGCGCTACGACGGAGAACCGATCGCAGCCGTTGCCGCGGAGACGATCGAGGAGGCTCGGGCCGCCCTCGCCGCCATCGAGGTGGAAATCGCGCCGCTGCCGGCCTGCATCACCATGGCGGACGCGCTCGCGCCGGACGCCCCCTCGTCCACCCCGATTGGGAAAGCCACGAAATCCTCTTCGATGGCGGTCGGCGCGGTGGCAACGTCGCCTGGGAGGCGACGGTCGTCCGCGGCGATGTCGACGGCGCCTTCGCGCGGCCGGACGCCGTGATCGTGGAGAGTGCGTTCCGGGTCGGACGGCAGAACCATGTCGCCTTCGAGCCTCGGGCCGTGGTCGCCCGTTACGAAGACGGCCGCTTTCACATCGAGACCTCGACCCAGGTGCCGTGGACCATCCGCAACGCCACGGCGCGCTTTCTCGGCGTGCCCGCGTCTCAGGTCCGCGTGACGGTGCCGCCGGTCGGCGGGGCCTTCGGCCTCAAGTTCGACATCGCGGTCGAACCCTTCGCCGCGCTCCTCGCCCGCGCCACCGGTCTCCCCGTCCGGCTGGAGAACACGCGGGAAGAGGAGATGCTGACCTGCCTCTTCCGGGAAAATGCCGAAATCAGCATCCGCTCCGCGGTGACGCGGGGCGGCGAGATCGTCGGCCGCGAGGCCGTCGTGCTGATGGATTGCGGGGCCCACGGCGGCGAGCAGATCTTTCTCACCACCATGACGGCGCACACCCTGGGCGGGAACTACAAGCTCGGCAGCGTCCGGCTGGTCTCCCGCGCGGTCTACACCAACACGGCGCCGAACGGCGCCTTCCGCGCCTGCAATGGCGTCTACAACACGTTCGCCCTGGAGCGGCACACGGACGAGATTGCCGCCGCCCTCGGCATGGATCCTCTCGCCTTCCGGCGCCGCAACGTGCTCGGCGACGGGGATCTCGGCGCGACCGGGCAGGTCTTCGAAGGAAATGTGCTCGGGCCGATGCTGGATCGCATGGACACCCTGCGGCCGCGACAGGCCGCAGCAGAGGTGCGCGACGGCAAGCTGATCGGCCGGGCGACCACGGTCGGAACCTGGTTCATCTTCGTCGGCCCTTCGGCCGCGACCCTCAACATGAACGCCGACGGCACCGCGACCCTCGTCACCTCCGGCGTCGAGATCGGCTCGGGCTCGATGGTGCAAGGGTTGCCGCAGATCGTGGCGGCGACGCTCGGCATCCGCCCGGAGGACGTGGTGGTGCGCGCCGCCGATACCGATTCCGCCGGCTACGATGTGGGCGTCGGCGGTGGCCGCACAACCGTCTCGCTCGGGGCGGCGAGCCTTGCGGCGGCGACGGAGGTGCGCACCAAATTGTTGAGGGTCGCGGCCGACATGATCGAAGCCTCGGAGGGCGACCTCATCCTGCGGGAAGGCCGCGTCGAGATCGGCGGCGCGCCGGGCTCGGGCGTTCCCATCGCTACCGTCGCCGCCCGCGCGCAATCTCTCCACGGACCGGTGGCGGGCACCGGCGCCTTCACCCGCGGCGGTGTCCCGGCCATGCCGGGGTGCGCGGCGGGGCATTTCATCGACGCGATCGATATCCCCGTCTTCGCCGTCCATGATTGCGAGGTCGCGGTCGATCCGGACACAGGCCACGCCGAGGTGCTGAACTATCGGGTGGTGCAGGATGTCGGCCGGGCGCTCAACCCCCGCGCGATCCAAGGGCAGATCCAGGGCGGCGTGGTCCAGGGGCTCGGCTACGCCCTCCACGAGGAGGTCACCATCGACGACAATGGCCGGGTCCGTCAGAGCGGCTTCGAGACCTACCGCCTGCCGCTCGCGCTCGACGTCTTGCCGGTGGAGATCGCCCTCCACGAGGGCGCGCCGTCGATCGGGCCGCTCGGGGTGAAGGGCGCGGGGGAAGTGCCGATCCTCAATGTCGGGGCGACCATCGCCTGCGCCGTGGCGAACGCGACGGGCAAGCGGGTGCAGGAGCTGCCGCTGACCCCGCCGCGCGTTCTCGCCCTCCTGCTCGACCGCACGGAAGATCTTGCCCTGCCGCACATCGCACCGCGGTGGGAGGACAACCTGGTCGCGCCCCACGGCTCGGGTGCGCGCTGACCCCGCTCAGCCTGCGTTCAGGACTTCCTCGATCGCGCCGACGAGGAGGTCGGCGTGCTCCACCGCGAACACCAGGGGCGGGCGGATCTTGAGGATGTTGGCGTGGGGGCCGGCGGCGCTGATCAGGATGCGCCGGTCGCGCAGGCCGTTGACGAGGCGGGTCGCGATTTCCGGCGCCGGCTCCTTGGTGGCGCGGTCGCGCACCAACTCGACGCCGATGAAGAGGCCGGCGCCGCGCACGTCGCCGATCGCCGGATGGCCAACCGCGCGGAGCCGCTCGCGCAGGTAGGTCCCGACCGTCGCCGCGTTCGCGACGAGGGCCTCGTCGCGAATGACGCCGAGTACGGCGAGCGCCGCGGCGGCGGCGACCGCGCTGCCGCCGAAGGTGTTGAAATAACGCGCGCGGCGACCGAACTCTTCGAGCAAAGCCGGCCGGCAGACGAGACCCGCGACCGGATAGCCGTTGCCCATCGGCTTCCCCATCGAGACCATGTCCGGCACCACGCCGTGGCGTTCGAAGCCCCACAGCGCGTCGCCGGTGCGTCCGAACCCGGGCTGAACCTCGTCGGCGACGAAGAGGCCGCCGACCTCTCGGATCGCGTCGACGGCCGGTTTCAGGAATCCGCGCGGTTCGGCGAAGATGCCGTCGCTCGAAAAGATCGTATCGACGATGAGGAGCGCAGGACGGATGCCGTGGCGCTCCAAATCGGCGATCGCGGCGCGAACTTCGGCGCCGAAGCGCTCGGCCGCCTCCGCAGGCGCGCGGCGGTAGGAATCCGGCGCCGGGACGGTGCGGACATGTGCGCCGAGGGGCACCGCGCGGCCGAGCGAGGGGGAGAACTCGGCCACGGTGGCGGTGACGCCGTGATAGGCGAGTTCGGTGACGATGATGCCCGTGCCGCCCGTGACCGTGCGGGCGATGCGGACCGCGAGGTCGTTCGCCTCGCTGCCGGTGCAGGTCAGCATCACCTGGCTGAGCTCCGGCGGGAACGTCGCCGTCAGGGCCTCGGCATAATCGAGCACCGTCTCGTGCAGATAGCGGGTGTGGGTGTTGAGAACCGCGAGCTGCGCGGCGATCGCCTCCACCACCCGAGGATGGCAATGGCCGACGCTCGCAACGTTGTTGTAGGCGTCGAGATAACGCTCCCCGTTCGGCCCGTAGAGCCAGACGCCCTCCCCCCGCACCAGATGCACAGGGCGCTCGTAGAAGAGGCGGTAGGCGGGGCCGAGGACGCGGGCCCGGCGCTCGATCAGCACCTGTTCCTCGGGCGGAAGACGGGCGAAATCGGCCTGCCCGAAGGCGTTGATCATCGACATTGGATCAGTCTCCGTCGGAAGCGCGGTCGCGCGCCCGGCGCGCGAGGTCCGCAAGCCGGGTCGCCGGGTGGGCGGCGAGCAGAGCGAGCCCGCGCACGGCCGCGGGATGATTGCGCAGGATGTAATCGCGGGACGCCGGATAGAGCCCGGCGCGCCATTCGCCGATGACGATCGTCATCGCCATGCGGGCGGCGACCATGGCGGGCAGGATCGCGGCCTCGTCGTCACCGATCGCGATGTGCTCCGCATAGCCGGCGAGCAGCGCGTCGGCGAGGTCGAGGCCGCCGCCGCGCTCGATCTGGTAGGCGAGCGCGACCGCGAGATCCTGCACGCGCGGCCCCACGACCATGTCGCCGAAATCGATGACGCCGGTGACCCGCTCGCCGGTATCGCCATCGACGAGCAGGTTGTGCGGGTTGAAGTCGTTGTGGATGACCTGACGCGGCAGCGCCTCGAAGATCGGCCGCGCCTCGGCGTCGAAGCGGTCGAGCACGGCCGCGGCGAGCCCGCGGCGGGCGGGGTCGACATGGTCGAGGAGCGGCCTCAGCGCGGGCAGGCGCGCGTGGTTCCACAGGAGGCCGTCCTGATCCGGCACGTTCGGATCGAATCCGACGAACCCGGCATCGAGCCGGCCGAGCGCGCGGCCGATATCGGCAGCCTGGGCGGCGCTGGCCGGGGCCGCGTAGAGCGGGCGACCGTCAAGGAAGGACAGCAGCGAGACGATGCGGTGGGTGCCGTCGCGGAAGGAGACGATCCCGTCGTCTCTTTCTCGCGGCTCCAGCGGTCGGGGCACCGGCAGGTCCGGATCAGCGTCCGCGAGATGGCGCATGGCCGCGCGCTGATAGGCAATGATCTCCGGGCGTTCGGCAGGATTGCTGATCTTGAACACGAAGCGGCGGCCGTCTGCCGCCTCGACCCGGAAGGTCTGGTCGCGCTCGCTCGTCATCGCAACGAGGTCACCCGTAATGCCGTACACCGCGGCCAGGACGGCGCGGCCCTCCTCTAGGGAGATCGGAACGAGGCGCTGGGTGAGGATGCTCATCGTCGTCCGATCGCGGAATGCACCGAGCCGGGGCGTGCAGCGGAGCTACGGCAACCCCGGCATCCTCACGATGACATATGATGCATCATACATCAACCTATTGCGCGCGGTCGCCGTGTGTGGAAGGCTCCGCCCCGGAGCATCTTCGGATGCGAGGGTCGGAGCCACTCGGCGTGCGCGACATCTTCTCGACGATCGATCGGCCCAATCTGGCGGAGAGCGTGCGGGCCCGTATCACGGCTGCCCTCGTCGCCGGCGAACTGAAGCCCGGCGACAAGCTGCGCATCCGCCCCCTCGCCGAGCAGCTCGGCACCAGCGTCACCCCGGTGCGCGATGCCTTGCTCGGCCTGATCAGTGACGGCGTTCTCGAAAGCCGCACACCGAAGGATGTGAGGGTGCCGGCAATCCGGCTCGGGGACTATGAAGAAATCCGGATCATCCGCCTGCGCGTGGAAGGGCTCGCGGCGCGTATGGCGGCGCTCAACGCCACCGCCGGCGATGTCGCGCTCCTGCGCGATCTCGTCGAACGCAACGAGGCGGCGCGCGTCGACGGTCCCACCTCCGAAGCGCTCCGCCTCAATCAGATCTTCCATTTCGAGATCGCGCGGATTGCCGCGATGCCCACTCTCGCCGACATCATCCGCCGGCTTTGGCTTCGCATGGGCCCGATCATCGCCGCGATCTATGTCGCCGGCGGCCGGACCATGATCGACCACCATTATCCGATCCTGGACGCGATCGCGGCCGGCGACGGGGATGCGGCCGAGCGGGCGATCCAGGCGGACATCGAGGCCGCCGCCGACTTCGTCCGCGCCGCGGGGCTGCTCGCAGACGAATAGACGCAAAACGGCCGGGACGAGGGGTGCCCGTCCCGGCCGCAGACAATGGCGTCGCGCAGGTCTGCGCTTCGGTCAGTTCTTCCGGGTCGCCGTCACGTCGATCTTCACCTCGACGTCGAGGCCGACATATTGGCCGTCCGACCAGGAGCCCTGGCCGACGCCGTAATCGGTGCGCACGAGCTTGACGCTGCCGGTCGCATGGGCGGTGTCGCCGGAGATGTCGATCTTCACCGGCAGGACGAGGTCGCGGGACTTGTCGCGGATCGTCAGCGTGCCGACGGCGTCGTATTCATCGCCACCCTTCGCCTTGAAGCTCTTCACTTCGAACACGGCGTTCGGGAACTTCGAGGCGTCGAACCAGTCGGGCTGCGGCAGCGCCTCGTCCTTCTGGGTATCGCCGGTCGCGGCGCTCGCGACGTCGATGGTGATCGCGGCGTGGCCCGCGGCGGGATTGGCGGGATCGAAATCGATCGTGCCGCTCCACTTGCCGAACTTGCCTTCGAAGGCGTTGCCGGTCTGGGTGGCGGAGAAGGCGAGCGTGCTCTTCGCCGGGTCCACGACCCATTCCGCCGCCGAGGCGGCGGCGAACGGCGCCGCGGCGAGGAGGGCGGCGGTCGCGAGGAGGACGGGGCGGCGAAGACGGGAAAGGCTGAACATCAAACGTCTCCTTGGCCGAAGCGCGGCAGCATGCGGGTCAGCACCGAGTCGCGGAGCACGAAATGGTGGCGCAGCGCGGCGGCGGCGTGGACAATCACGAGGGCGACCATCACCCAGACGCCGGCGACATGGGCGCTCGTGAAGGTCGCGTTGAGCGACGCCTTGGTGCCGAGCTCCGCGGGGAAAGTGAGATGGGGGAACGGGAGGACCCCGTACAGCACCGTCGGAATGTTGAACGGCGAGGTCGACACCAGAGCCCAGCCCGTCAGCGGCATGCCGAGGAGCAGAGCGTAGAGCCCGAGATGGCCGAGATGGGCCGCGAGCTTCTCGAGCGCCGGCATGGTGTCGGGCAGCGGCGGCGGCCGATGAGCGATACGCCAGCCCAGCCGCAGCACGGTGAGCGCGAGCACGGTGATGCCGACCGACTTGTGCCACTGGAACAGCACGAACTGGAGAGGCGAGCCGGGCTTCGCCGACATCATGGTCCAGCCCATGGCGAGAAGGCAGAGAATCGCGATCACCGTCAGCCAATGCAGCGTGACGGCCACGGCGTCGTAGCGGGTCTTCAAAGCCAAGGTGTGGGACATCGGTCCGGCTCCGTCGAGAGGCGGAAAGGGGCGCCGGCCCGCAAGCGCCCGCCGATCGGATTTTCGCGACCCGATCGGCGAACACTGGGCGCCGGCGCGCCGATCACTTCACCGCGTCGAATTCGGCGCTGATGATGAGCTTGACGTCGTCGCCGACGGCCGGGGCGTAGGTCTTGATGCCGAACTCGGTGCGCTTGATCACCGTGGTGGCGCTGAAGCCGAGCACGTAGGCCTTGAACATGTTCTCGCCGCCGCCGTTGAAGGTGGCGTCGAGGGTCACCGGCTTGGTCACGCCGTGCAGCGTCAGGTCACCGGTGATCTTGCCGGTGTGCGCGCCGGTCACGACGATCTTGGTCGACTTGAAGGTGGCGGTCGGGAACTTCGCCGCATCGAAGAAGTCCGGCGACTCGAGGTGCTCGTCGAGCTTCGGATTGGTGGTGTCGACGCTGTTCATCTGCACCGTCACCTCGAGTGTCGACTTCGCCGGCGCCTTGGCGTCGAAGTTCAGCTTCGCGTCGAACGTCTTGAACAGGCCGTAATAGGTCGAGAAGCCGAAGTGGCTCGTCGAGAAGATGATCTTGGCGTGGGCGGGATCGAGGGCGAACGCGCCGCTCCTCACGTCGGCGAGGTTGGTGGTCGGGCCTTCGGCGAGGCCGGGGGTGGCGACGAGCACCGGCGAGAGCGCAAGCGCGGCGGCGAGATAGAGAGCGGAACGCTTCATGACGAGCCCTTCGAGGTTGGCCGTTCGGAGGAGGGATCGCCGGCTTGGGAGGACCGGTCGATCACGGGAGCCAACACTCGCTTAGACGAAGGGCATCACCACGAGCAATCGCCGTTCACCGCACCACATTGTCTCTGAAGCGTAGACAATGACGAGAAGGAGGCGCGATTGGACACTTTTTGGGCTAAATAAGGCCGCGGTCAGAGGATCGGAGCGGGGCGGCTTTGTCGTAACACCAGTGGCGTCGCGGGGCAGTGTCCGCCGACGGCGGCGCCATAAAAATCCCATCATGGCAGAGGCGGCAATCCGCGCTGCGCGACGCTCGCGGAAGCGTGATCCGAGACCAAGGGCGCAAGATCCGCCGCGGCGCGACCGCCGGTAATCGAGGCCGTTCAGCCGTGCCGAGGGGCGGGCCGTCAGGGGCCCGCCATCAGCTTGCCGTCGAATCCGATCAGCGGCACCCCGTAGCTCGCGAGGATCTTGTTGAAGTCGCTCTGGCGCTTCACGATGATCGCGTTGAGCCGGTGCTTCCAATCGTTCTCGCCCTGGCGGATGCCGAACGAGATGCGGAACTCGAGCGGCGGGCGCGCGGTCTCGTTGACGAGCGGAACGACCTTGAGCTTCGGCTGGGCTTGGCCCGCGAAATAGCCGCCGATCGGCCCCCACAGGAGGGCGCCGTCGATCTTGCCCGCCTCGAGGTCCTTCAGCATGTCCTCGGCCGGCGATTGATATTCGCGGTCGACCAGCAGCGAGTAGGAGCGCGTCTCGTCGAGCAGGCCGTTCGCCTGGAGGTGATCGACCACCGGCGTCGCCGCGATGACACCAAGGTGCTTGCCCTTGAGCAGCGGGTCGGACAGCCGGGTGACGCCGGCGAGCGGTCCGTCGGGCTTCACCACGAGCACGTAGACGGAGCGATAATAGGGGTTCGTCGTGAGGGCCGGATCACCGCCCATGACATAGCCCATGATGACGTCGCAATAGCCGGCCTGGAGCGTGTTGCGGACGAATCCGGGCCCCTGCGACAGCCAATAATAGCGCACGGGCAGGCCAAGCTCCTCCCCGACGATGTCGGCGATTTTGTTTTCGAACCCCTCCTTCTTGCGGTCCGAGAACGGCATGGCGGCGGGCGAGCCGCACACGCGCAGGGTATCGGTGGAGACGAGGTCCGGAACGGTCTGCGCCGCCGCGGGCGTGGCAAACCCGGCGGCGGCGATGACGAAACCGAACAGCGCGGCGAGACGCTCGGGACGAAGGCGCTTCGGCATGGGATGCTCCGGTCAGCGACGCTTGAGGCTCTGGCGCTCGATCATAGCGTGAGCCTCCGTTTCTGGCGCGCCTCGCGATCACTCCCCGAGGCAGGAAGCCTCCGCTTCCCGCGCGGCTGCGGGCTTGTCCGCATGCTTGGCGGGCCGGCCGCGACCCACGGCGTCGTCGGCACGCGCCTTCAGGTAGACGTAGATGTCGTCGATGTAGCACATCACGTTCTTGTTGGTGCCGAACGCCGGCATCACGTTCTCATGACCAGTACCGACATTCATGCGGCCCTGCACAACCGTGGAGACGAAGGTGTTGTAGTCCATCGTCTTCAGCGAATTGGCGAGCGCCGGGGCATAAGTCGAGCCCTGCCCGTCGGGGCCGTGGCAGACGTGGCAATCGGAGTGATAGCGGCGGAAACCGGAGTAGGTATACCAATCGACCGTGCCGTCCGGCTGGACATTGTAGGTCGGATTGCCCTCGGCGTCGAAATATTTGCCGTCCTGCTCGCTGGCCGGCTTCTGGGCATCGGCGAGCGCGATGTTGGAAACGAACAGCCCCATGGCGACAGCGCACAGCCCGCTGACGATCGAAGGGCGAAACACAATCTTGGCGACCAAAGACTCATCCTCACGGAAGGCGCGAAGCCGGGACACGGTGTCGTGCACGCCAAGCCCGCTACGGTGGAGAAAGAACCGGCGCGAGGTCGGGGTCGCGCCGGTCCAAGTTCGGGAGAGGAGAGGATCGCGGCCGGCGCAAAGGAGCGCCGGCCGATCTGCTCTCGGGGTCGATCAGGGCACCGCGAAGACGGTGAGCTGGCCGCCGAGGGCGGTGTAGTCGTTGAGGGCCGCGTAGCCGCCGACCGCACCGAGACCGGCATTCGGATCGGTGAGGCCGGCCGCGAGGCCGATGCCGGCCCAGCCGCCGACGCCCGACAGGACGGCGACGTATTGCTTGCCCTTGTGGGTGTAGGTCATCACGTTGCCGATGATGCCCGACGGCGTCTTGAAGCGGTAAAGCTCCTTGCCCGAGTGGGCGTCGATCGCCTTCAGGTAGCCCTCGAGCGTGCCGTAGAAGACCACATCGCCGGCGGTGGCAAGCGCACCCGACCACACCGAGAACTGCTCGGGGATCGACCACACGATCTTACCCTTCACCGCATCCCAGGCGATGAAGTTGCCCATGTTGCTCGAACCCTCGGGCGGATACATGGACAGCGTCGCGCCGACATAGGGCTGACCCGGCGTGTAGCTCACACGGTACGGCTCATAGTCCATGCAGACGTGGTTGGTCGGCACGTAGAACAGACCGGTCTTCGGCGAATAGGCCGAGGGCTGCTGATCCTTGGTGCCGAGCGCGGCCGGGCAGACGCCCTTGGTGTTGACGTCCTCGCCGTTCGCTTCGGTCGAGTACTTCGCCACCACTTCCGGACGGCCGTAGGTCGGGCTGGACTTGTCCATGTCGACCTTGGTCGCCCAGTTCACGGCCGGGTCGAATTTCTCGGCGACGAGAAGCTCACCGGACTCGCGATCGAGGGTGTAGGCGAAACCGTTGCGGTCCGGATGGAACAGGAGCTTGCGGTCCTTGCCGTCGATCTTCTTGTCGACGAGCATCATCTCGTTGACGCCGTCATAGTCCCACTGGTCGTGGGGGGTCATCTGATAAACCCACTTCGCCATGCCGGTGTCCGGATCGCGGGCGAAGATGGTCATCGACCATTTGTTGTCGCCCGGGCGCTGGCTCGGGTTCCAGGTCGAGGGGTTGCCGGTGCCGTAATAGACCGTGTTGAGCTGGGGATCGTAGGAATACCAGCCCCAGGTGCAGCCGCCACCGATCTTCCACTGATCACCCTTCCAGGTCTTCAGCGAAGAATCCTTGCCGACCGGCTTGCCGAGCTCCATCGTCTTGTCCGGATCGACCTTGATCTCGTCGTCCGGGCCCGCCGAATAGGCGCGCCAAACCTGCTTGCCGGTCGCCGCGTCGTAGGCGGTGACGTGGCAACGCACGCCGAACTCGCCGCCCGAGATGCCGACGAGGACCTTGTCCTTCACCGGAAGCACGGTCGCCGTGTTGGTCTCGCCCTTGGTCGGATCGCCGTTCTGGACCTTCCAGATCACCTTGCCGGTCTTGGCGTCGAGTGCCACGACGGTGGTGTCGGCCTGGTGCAGGAAGATCTTGCCGTCGGAATAGGCGACGCCACGGTTGACCGTGTCGCAGCACATCACCGGGATGACGTTCGGATCCTGCTTCGGCTCATAGCGCCAGATGATCTTTCCCTCGTTGTTGAGATCGAGGGCGTACACGACGTTCGGGAACGGCGTGTGGACGTACATGATGTCGCCCACGACGAGCGGGGAGCCCTCGTGGCCGCGCAGAACGCCCGTGGAGAAAGTCCAGGACACCTGGAGTTTTCCGACGTTCTTGGTGTTGATCTGATCGAGCTTCGAGTAGCGGGTGTTGGCGTAGTCACCCGTCTGGATAACCCACTGATTGGGGTTGTCGATCTGCTTTTGGAGATCATCGTTCGCCTGGGCAGGGACGACCCATGCCGCAGCGAGCGCCAATACCGCGAGCGGTCCGGCTCTTCTCATCGCGCATCCTCCAGTAGGATAGTCCCGGGTCGCCCGGCCACAAGCACGGACGCACAGCTATCCCTAGTATTTCTTGCTTCGGGGACGAGACCTTCGACAGCGTGTCACAACCGGCGGTTCCGCCATCGAGCACGCAGCGACGAGTGAGCATCGCGCTGGCCTACGAACCGTATATCGCTTTCCCCGTGCGATACCGTTGAAGCCGAAGGATGCCCCGATGCTAATCACACAATTTCCAGCATGCAACCAACTTTCTGAGTTTGCTCTTATTTTTTGCGGCGCATGATGGCGTGATTTCATTTCACTCCGGTGTGAATTCTTTTGGAGCACGCCCAGCGCCGCGGGAATGCATCTAATACCTTATTTTAGAACGATTTTCCGAAAAGAAGCGGCCTCACCTGAGGGTCGCGGCAGCGCAAAACGCTATCCGCGCGGGATCATCGCAGCGCAAAATATTCCAATCCGTACTTTTCGTCGCGCGCTCAGAGACTCGCGGAAATTCTGGATTTTGTGCGAGCGTCGCGTCCGTTCGCGCTCAAGGTCATTTGTGCATCGCAGCAAGTCAGCTTCGGGCGAGCTATCTTATTATGTTATAAGGGATTCCTTCCGGTTGATGCGCACCCTCCTCCTCCGCATGATGCGGTCGAGAAAGCGGGTGGTGGCGCGGCGCAAAGCCCGCTCCGCGGCCCGCAGCACGGCGGGAGCCCACGCCCCGCCACGACATTCTGGGCCGAGGCCGGCAGAGTTCCATGCGGACGGGACAGACAATGGCAATGCTCGGAGACGCTCCATCCGCCAAAGCGCACTCGGAAGGGCGCGCGAGCCCCTCCATCTCGCGGCGAACCGCGCTCGGCCTTCTCGGGGCGGCGGCTCTCGCGCCGACGATCGGACGCGCCCGAGCCGCGGACGCCGCCACGATCCGCGCCGGCGTGCTCAAGTTCGGGACGGTCAACTGGGAGCTCGACACGATTCGCCGCCTCGGCCTCGACAGTGCGAACGGGATCCGAATCGAATCGGTCCAAGTGGCTTCCAACGACGCCACCCGCATCGCCTTCATGGCCGGTGACGTGGACGTCATCGCGACCGATCTTCTCCTCGCCGCCCGTCTCACCGCAGAGGGGACGCCCGTCGTCTACATTCCCTTCTCGGCGAGCGAGGGCGGCGTGATGGTCGCCAAGGATTCCCCCTTCAAGACGCTGTCCGACCTCAAGGGCAAGAAGGTCGCGGTGGCCGGCGGACCGCTCGACAAGAGCTGGCTTCTTCTGCGCGCCTACGCGCAGAGCCGGGACAACTTCGATCTCGCGACCGCCGTCGAGCCTTCCTTCGGCGCGCCGCCGTTGCTCGCCGAGATGCTCGCCAATGGCCAGTTCGATGCCGGCCTCCTGTTCTGGAACTTCTGTGCCCGGCTCGAGGCGAAAGGGTTCCGCACCCTGATCTCGACCGAGGACGCGGCCCGCGCCTTCGGTGCGACGGGCGCGGTCGCACTGATCGGCTACGTCTTCAAGGCGGATTTCGCCGCCCGCCACCCCGAGGCGGTCGACGGCTTCGCCGCCGCGTCGAAGGCGGCAAAACAGGCGCTGGCGACCTCGGCGTCCGCCTGGGACGCGCTGCGGCCGCTCATGCAGGCCGACGATCCCGCCGTGTTCGACGCCCTCAAGCGCCGGTTCATCGACGGAATTCCCAATCGCCCGATCGCCGAGGAGGAGGCCGACGCGGCGCGCCTTTATGCCGTGATCGCGGAAATCGGGGGACCGAAGCTGGTCGGCCCGGCGAAGACCCTGCCGAAGGGGCTCTATTGGACCGGTCATGCCGCCAGCCCCTGACGTGTCTCCGCCGTGGGGAGGCCGGCGCCTGCGCCTCGCGGCGATCAACGCCGCGTCGCTCGTCGTGCTGATCGGCCTCTGGGCCCTGGCCGCGTCGCTCGCCCACACCCGCAGCGTCCCGTCGCCGCTGTCGGTCGCGACCTTCCTCGTGGAGGAGGCCCGCAGCGGCGCGCTCGAGGCGAACATCGCCGTCACCCTCGGCCGCGTCGCCGCCTCGTTCGCCCTCGCGATGACGATCGGCACCGCCATCGGCCTCTGGCTCGGCCGGATGCGCAAGGCGGACCGGGTCTTTTCGCTCTGGCTCCTGGTGCTGCTCAACACCCCGGCGCTCGTCATCGCCGTTCTCTGTTATATCTGGCTCGGCCTGACGGACACCGCGGCCGTGCTCGCCGTCGCCCTCAACAAGCTGCCGATGACCGCCGTCACCGTGCGCGAAGGCGCCCGGGCGTTCGACCCCGGGCTCGACGAGATGGCGACGGCCTATCGCCTCCCGTTCGGCACCTGGCTGCATCACGTCGCAGCGCCGCAGCTCGCGCCCTACCTCGCCGCCGCCGCCCGCAATGGCATCGCCCTCGTTTGGAAGATCGTCCTTCTCGTCGAGTTGCTCGGGCGGCCGGACGGTGTCGGCGCGGCGATCTCGCTCTATTTCCAGCTCTTCGATGTTCGTGCCGTGATCGGCTATGCGGTCGCCTTCGGCGCCGTCATGCTCACGATCGAGTTCCTTGTGTTGCAGCCCCTCGAGTCCCATGCCCGCCGCTGGCGCATCGACCCCGCTTGACGTTCGCATCGACCTGAAGCGGTACCGGCGGGGCGACGGCACGGTGGTCGAAGCCGTGCGCGGCCTGACCCTCGCGATCGCGCCCGCCCGCTTCACCTGCCTGATCGGCCCGTCCGGCTGCGGCAAGACCACGGCGCTCAGGATCGCGGCCGGCCTCGACCACGATTTCGAGGGCGCGGTCACGCCCGATCCGCGCAGCCTGAGGCTTGCGCTGATGTTCCAGGAGCCGCGGCTGCTGCCCTGGCGGACGGTCGAGCAGAATGTCCGCCTCGTCCTAGCCCGGCCCGAGCGGCGGAAACCTCTCGATTCTTTGTTCGCCGCGGTTGGGCTCGAATCCTGGCGCGATCGGTATCCGGGGGAGCTTTCGCTGGGTCTCGCCCGCCGCGTCGCGCTCGCCCGGGCGCTGGCGACGGAACCGGATTTCCTTCTGCTAGACGAGCCCTTCGTGTCTCTCGACGATTCCGCGGCCGCCGCGCTCCGCGGCGTGCTGCTCGAAGCGTTCGCGGCGCGCGGAATGGGGATCCTGATGGTCACGCATAATCTGCGCGAAGCGCTCGCCATCGCCGACACTTTGGTCCTGCTCGCACCGCGTCCGAGCCGGGTTCTCGCCCGTGTCGATCTCGATGCGCCACGGCCTTCGCGCAGCGGGACCTGGATCGAGACGGAACGTCGCAGCCTCGCCGAGCGCTTCCCTTCGGTCGTCGCGCGTGGATAATCGGCCAGAGAGCTCGAAAGCGACAAACTCTGTCCAAAATTCACAATGAGTTCTTCCAACTCGAATGTATATGCTGCCCACTGGGCTTACATTCGCGGCTCGGAAAAAGATCCAGGAAACGCTCGCTAGAGGTGCTTGATGAAAAGTGTGTTGTTCGGTGCGCTCGCGCTCGTTGCGCTGGCGGGTCCCGTTTACGCCCAGGATGCGGCGGCGGGCGAGAAGCTGTTCATGCGCTGCAAGGCGTGTCATCAGATCGGGCCGGATGCGAAGAACGCCATCGGTCCCGACCTGAACGGCGTCGTGGGCCGCAGGGCCGGCACCGAGGAAGGCTATTCCTACTCGGCGGCTCTCAAGGATTCCGGCCTCACCTGGGACGAGGCGACCCTGACCAAGTGGCTCCACGGGCCGAAGAAGCTCGTCGCCGGCACCAAGATGATCTTCCCGGGCTTCCAGAAGGACGACGATATCAAAAACGTCATCGCCTATCTGAGCCAGTTCAACGCCGACGGCTCCAAGAAGTGACCTTTCGCGAGGCCGGCCGGCAGCCGGCCGCCTTCGAAAGTTGATCGGCGGGCGCTGTCGCCCGCCGAATTCTTAGGTTCGTGCCCAGCAAGGGCCGGGACGCCCCGGCTCAGTTCATCCGCAGGATCGGCTTGATGGTCTTGCCGCTTTCCGAATCCCGGATCGCCTCGTTGATGGCGTCGAAGGGATAGAACGTCACCAGCCGTTCGAACGGGAAATGCCCCTTGGCCTGAAGCTCCACGAGCATCGGGATGAAGGTGTCCGGATTGGACTCGCCTTCGACGATGCCCATAAGCCGCCGTCCGCCGCTCATGAAGTGCACCTCGTCGAGCGCGATCTCGCTGCCCGGGGCCGACGCACCCAGAATCCCGCACGTTCCCATCGGCGCAAGCGCCATCACCGCACTGCGGATGACCTTCGAAAGCCCTGTGGTATCGAGGGCGAAGTTGAGCCCGTAGCCGGTGATCTTCAGGATCTCGGCGGTCGCATCGACCTTGGCGGGGTTGATCGTATGGGTCGCGCCGAGCTCGCGGGCGAGCTCCAGCCGGGCGTCGTGCATATCGACGGCGATGATCGTGGTGGCCCCGACCACCTTGGCCGCCATCAGCGCCGACAGCCCGACCGACCCAGAGCCGAACACTGCGAACGATTTTCCGGCTGAAACCTTGAGCGCATTCATCACCGCGCCCGCTCCGGTCTGGATGCCGCAGGCGAGCGGTCCGAGCAGTTCGAGCGGCGCGCTGTCTGGCACCTTCACGACGTTCGCCTCATGGCAGATGGCGTGGGTCGCGAAGGACGACTGACCGAAGAAATTGCCGTGAATGCGCGCGCCGCCGGCCGAGAGCGCGCTCGTGCCGTCGGCACGCGTGGCGAAGAAATTGCGCGGGAAAAACTCGTGGCAATAGCTGATGTGGTGGTCCTGGCAGCTCGGACAGTGCCCGCACGAATTGAAGGTCATGACGACCCTGTCGCCCGGACGAACCTTCGTGATGGCGGTGCCGACCTTCTCCACCACGCCGGCCCCCTCGTGGCCCAGCACGACCGGCTGCGGCGTCGGCAACACGCCGTCACGGGCGGAGATGTCGGTGTGGCAAACGCCGGTTGCGACGACCTTGACGAGGATTTCGTTGTCCCTCGGATCCTCGATCTCGATCGTTTCGAGGCTGAGGTCGGCACGCTGCGCGCGCGCAAGGGCGGCTCTGATCTGCATGGCAAACTCCGGACTGTAGGGGCAAGACGGCGGACGCGGGCGGCACGGCCCGCGTCCGAAGGCGACGCGCGTGCGGGGTCAGAACGGATAGGGCGCGGCGGCGTCCTTCACCGAGATCCACTTCCAGGTGGTGAACTCCTCGATGTCGGCGGGGCCGCCGATCCGGGTTCCGTTGCCCGACTTGCGCGGGCCGCCGAACGGCGCGAACGGGCCGCCGTTGACCGTCTGATCGTTGACGTGGACCATGCCCACGTCGAGTTCGTCGGCGATCCTGAGCGCGCGGGTCGTATCCGCAGAGATCACGCCGGCCGCGAGGCCGTAGTCGCTCGAATTGGTGTACTCGATCGCCTCCGCCTCGGTCGCGAACGGCGCGATGCAGGCGACGGGACCGAAGATCTCCTCGTTGAAGGCCCGCATGCCGGGCGTGACACCGGTGAGCACGGTCGCCGCATAGAACCGCCCATCGTGGGTGCCGCCGGCGAGCAGCCGCGCGCCCTTGGCGACGGCATCGTCGACGATCGCCTGGATGCTCTCGACCTGGCCGTCCGAAATGATCGGCCCGAGCGCGACCTGAAGGGTGGAGGGATCGCCGGCCGGCAGGTGCCGTGCCTTTGCGGCGAGGCGGTCCGCCAGCGCATCGGCGATGGCTTCCTGGGCGAGGATCAGGCCCGTCGCCATGCAGATCTGACCCTGGTGCATGAACGTACCCCAGGCACAGTTCGATGCCGCGATGTCGAGATCGGCGTCCTCGAGCACGATGAGCGAATTCTTGCCGCCGAGCTCGAGCTGCACCTTCTTGAAGTGCTTGCCGGCGATCTCCGCCACGCGGGAGCCGCCCCGCGCCGAGCCGGTGAAGGAAATCATCGCGATGTTCGGATCGGTGCACATCGCCTCGCCGGCCTCGGCGCCGCCCGCCACGACCTGGAGCACGCCCTTCGGCAGGCCGGCCTCCTCGAAGATGCGCGCGATGATGACGCCGCCGGAGATCGGCGTGCGCGGATCGGGCTTGTGAACGACCGCGTTGCCGAAGGCGAGCGCCGCGGCGATGGAGCGGATCGAGAGCACGAGGGGAAAATTGAACGGCGAGATGACGCCGACGACGCCGTGCGGCACGCGCTTGGCGTAGTTCGTCCGCGCGTCCATCGCCGGGATCATCACGCCCATCGGCGCCACGGCGAGGCTCGCCGCATGGCGAATGAAGTGCGTGCCGTGTTCGATCTCGATCGCCGCCTTGGGGTGGATCGAACCGGATTCGCGCATGATCCACGGGATCAGTTCGGCGCCGTTCTGTTCGAGAAAATCGGCAGCCTTCGTCAGAATCCGCGCGCGCTCGGTCGGGAGTGTCCTGCTCCAGCCGCGCTGGGCCGCGCGGGCTTCCGCCGCGGCGCGGGCGATGTCGGCGGCCCCGGCGATGCCGACCGACGCAATCACCGCCCCGCTCGCCGGATCGGCGACGTCGATCGTACCGGCTTCGGTCACTCGCCAATCGCCGAGATATGCGCGGCCCTGCCAGCGCTCCGGGCTCAGGAATGTCTTCGGATGGGCGTTCATCGCTTTCCTCCTTGTCCGCCGCGGAACGAGACACGGCATCGCGGCTCCGAGCCGGACGCGTGAGCGTCCTCTCTCGCCGGAGTGCCATTCGATCAGCGCCGTGTCGGCGTTCCTCCTCCCGCTTCCTCGAGCGGTTCGGGGACCAACAGCGCAAAGGCCGTGCCAAATCGGAAGCGCAACGCCAGCGGCCATCCCGCTGCGGCATAACCAATTGAGGTTATTGCATTTTGTAGAAGATCGCGGGGCAGCGGCGCGCTTATGCTCCCGCTTGCGATTATGAAAATGATGAAATAGCCTTCATGAAATCATCATAACCTCGATGGTTCCCACGATGGCTTCGCAGCGCCCGCCCGGGCTGATCTCCCTCGCCGAAGCCTCCCGCAAGACGGGCAAGATCCTCACGCGCGGCGCCTTCAGCGAACGCGACACCGGCGCCGCACCGACCCTGAGCGACCTCACCGAAGCGCTCCACTTCGCGCTCGGCGACGGCCGGATCTGGCTCAATGACCAGCGCATGGTGCTCATGCAATCGCTGGTGCTCGGCCGTCTCCGCCAGGAGATCATCGACGCCTTCGGCCTGGAAACGGCGAAGGGCATCTTCATGCGTGTCGGCTACATGCAGGGCGTGCGCGATGCCGAGCTGATCCGGAAGCGCTTTCCGCCGGACACTCTGACCCACGCCCTGGCCGCCGGGCCGCGGGTCCACACGCTGGAAGGCTTCGTCAAGGTGACGACGAAGCAGTTCGAGTTCGATCTCCAGAAGGGCACCTATTTCGGCGAGTTCCAGTGGGACGATTCGTCGGAGGCGGCCGAGCATCTCGCGAGCTACGGCATCGCGACCGAGCCGGTCTGCTGGATGCAGACGGGCTATCCGTCTGGCTACACCAGCACCCTGTTCGGCCGACCGGTCATCTTCCGCGAGATCGAATGTGCCGGCATGGGCGCGGCGCGCTGCCTCGTCGTCGGCCAGCACGCCGACGGATGGGAGAAGGACGCTCCGGAGCGTCATTATCTCGGCCTCGACTGGAAGGCCCGGCCGAAACGCGGCACGGCGCGCGCCACCCAAGCGGCCGCGGCGCAGGCGGCCGGCCCGGGCGGAGCAGAGGCGGACGACAATCAGGTCGTCGGCGTGTCGGCGAGCTTTTTGCGCACCCGGCTGATGCTGGAGAAGGTCGCCGATACCAACGCCACGGTGCTCTTCATCGGCGAATCCGGCGTCGGCAAGGAGCTGTTCTCGAGCGAGTTGCACAGGCTCAGCCCGCGGCAGAGCAGGCCCTTCGTGCCGATCAATTGCGCGGCGATTCCGGAGACTCTGGTCGAGTCCGAGCTGTTCGGCGTCGAGCGGGGGCCTTCACCGGCGCGGTGCAATCGCGCGCCGGCTACTTCGAGCGCGCCCACCGCGGCACGCTGTTTCTCGACGAGATCGCCTCGCTCACCTACGCGGCGCAGGGCAAGGTGCTGCGGGCGATCCAGGAGCGCAAGATCGAGCGGGTCGGCGGCAGCAAGACCGTGCCGATCGATGTGCGGGTCGTCGCCGCCTCGAACGTCGATCTCTCGGAGGAGGTGCGCGCGGGCCGGTTCCGGCAGGACCTCTATTTCCGACTCTGCGTCTTCCCGATCGTCATCCCGCCGCTGCGTGATCGCCGCGACGACATCCCGCTGCTCGCGGAGCACTTCCTGAAGCTGTTCCGCGAACGCCACCGGCGCGACGTGCCGGGCTTCACTCGCCGGGCCATGGAAGCGCTGCTCGCCTACGATTTCCCCGGCAACATCCGCGAGCTCCAGAACCTCGTCGAGCGCGGCGTGATCTGCGCCGACAACGGGTCGCTGATCGATGTCGCCCATCTCTTTACGGGCTTCGAGAAAGCGCCCTCCCTCGCCCTGCGGCTGACCGGCGAAGGCCGCATCGGCCGCTCTCCCGGCAGGGCGCGCGACCCGCAGCCGATGACGAGCGCGGCAGCGCTCAAGCGGGCGGAGGAAGACCTCTACCGATCGGCGCTCGAGGCGGCCGGCGGCAATATCTCCGCCGCCGCCCGCCAACTCGGCCTGAGCCGGGCGAAGCTCGACTATCGCCTCAAGACGCGGCGAACCGAGGGTTGAAGGACCGCGCCGTCAGCGGAAGCAGAGCACGTCCGCTTCGGCCTGGGCGCGGCGAACGCTCGCGACGATATCGTCGAACGACTTCACCGATTTGAACACCATCGTGTTCTGCCCGACCCCCTGGCGCATCGAGAGGATCGTCTGCGCCTGCTCGTAACGGTCGTACGGGATGATCGAGGCGATGGTGTCGATCGAACAGGCACAGTGGGACATCACGTCCCGCCCCTGCCCGTTCACCGCCATGCAGGCGAGCACGTAATCGACGCGCGCCTCGGTCGGGTAATCGTTCGCCGTCGGGTCGGCCCGCGCGGTGTGCGGCACCACGGCGAGGCCCACCATCAGGGCAAGCGGCGCCAGACGGGGGCCGAAGCGCGGCTTGAAATGGGAACGGATGCTCATCGGTTCGTCCTCGGTCGTTTTACTCGCTGGGTCCCCGCGCCGTGGCCGGCGTCTTGTTGACCTTGTCGTTTCAGGTGGTCGTCCGCGATCCGCGCGGCGGCGTCATGCCTCCGCGGCCCAGCGGGCCTGGGCGAGGTCGAGCATGAAGCCCCGGCCCCTGACGGTGACGAGCGGCGGCCCCCCGCCCGCGACAGCTCCGCCAGCTTCCCCCGCAAATAGCCGACATAGACATCGACCACGTTGAGCGACACGCCGCCCTGGTTCGCCCAGAGCTGGTCGAAGATCTCGTTGCGCGGCAGTGGCCGGTTCGGCGCGCGCATCAGCATTTCGAGAAGATCCGCCTCGCGCTGGGTGAGCCGCGTCTTCGCCGACCCGTAGCGCGCCTCGCGCAGGTTGAGGTCGAGTTCGAGGCGTCCGGCCGAAACGAGCGAGGCCTCCGTCGCGCCGAGGCGGCGCAGCAGATGGGTTCTGAGGCGCGCGACGAGCTCCGCAAACGAGAACGGCTTCACGATATAATCGTCGGCCCCGGCCGATAGTCCTTCCGCCCGGTCGCGCACCTCGTCCTTGGCGCTGAGGAAGAGGATCGGCCCGGCATGACCGAGGGTCCGCAACGCGCGGCAAACCTCGATCCCGGACGCATCGGGCAGCATCATGTCGAGCACGACCGCCGCGGGTAGCCCCTTGCGCGCCTCCGTCACCGCCGCCGCCGCGGTCTCGACGACGGTTACGGAGAAGCCCTCGGATTCGAGCCCGCGCGCGAGCACAGAGCCGATGTCGACGTCGTCTTCCACCACAAGAACATTCATGCCGCGTCATCTCCGGCGAATTCGGCCATGGCGGGCAATCCGCCGGGGCCGCGCGCATCGCCATAACCAGGCATCTTCGGCAGCCTGATCCGCACGTCCGTTCCGCGCGGCTCGGCCGGCATGATGCCGATGGTGCCACCATGCCGCTCCACGACCCAGCGCGCCAGAGCCAGACCGATGCCGAAGCCGCCGCTCTTCTCGCCGCCGCCCGATCGCGCGAACCGCTCGAACAGACTCTGCAAGGCTTCCGGCGCGATCCCGCATCCGTCATCGGCGAGGAGGATCGAAACGGCGTCCGCCGTCTCCTCGCCGCGCAGCTCGATCCGGGTCGCGCCCGTGGCGTGCTCAAACGCGTTTCCGATCAGGCCCTCGACGACCTGTCGAAGCCATTCCCGATCGGCGAGGACGATCGGGTCGGTCGGCCCGTGCACCAACGTCAACGCGATCCCGCGGCGAACGGCGTGCCGCGCGAAGCCGTCGATCGCCTCTTCGAGCACCGCATTCAGAGAGACCTCTTCGCGGTGAAGCTCGATTTCGCCCGAGGCCGAACGGGCGACGCGCAGCATATCCCCGACGCGTCGATGCAGGCGCTGCGCCCGCCCGCGGATGGTGAGGAAGGCCGCGCGCAGGGGCCCGTCCTCCTTCGCGAGACCGCGCAGCGCCACATCGCACTCGCCGAGGATCACAGTCAGCGGCGTGCGCAGTTCGTGGCTGACGTCGGCGAAGAAGCGGCGTCGCTGGCCGTCAACCGTCGTCAGGCGGGCGTTGGCGGCCTGGAGCTCGGCGGTACGGTCCGCGATCGTTCGCTCGAGCGCGGCGCGATCGGTGACGACCCGACGTTCGCGGCGCGCAAGCCGTGCCGCCATGCGATTGAACTGGGCGACGAGCAGGCCGAGTTCGTCGCGCCCACCCCCGGCGATCCGAATCTCGAGCTGGCCTCGGCCGACCGCCGCCGCGCCGGCCTCGATCTCGGCGATCCGGCGCACCAGCGGCCCGGTGATCCGTCGGTGCAGGGCGACCATCAGAAGGATGGCGAGCACCGCCGCGGCGGCCGCGCCCCATTGAAGGCGCTCTGACAGCGTGCGCGCTGCCTGCCGGGTGCGTTCGATTTCGCGGCGCTCGGCATCGACGAGGCTCGAAAGCTGGGGGCCCGCCGACGCGGCGAAGGCATTGAGCGCGCCCTTCACGGTATCGGTCCGGGCCATCGTGTCGGGCATGCGCCGCGCCTCGGCAATCTGGCGGTCGAGCAGATCGAAATCGGCCGAGATGCGGGCAAGTTGCGCCGGCTCGATGGTGACGGCCCCTCCCGCTGCGGCGACGACGCGGAAGGCCGCGGATACCGACGCCCGCGCCGTCGCCATGGCGCCGTTGACGCCCGACGTGCTGCCCGCCGCCGCGACCGCAGCGAGGCCGTAATCGGAAAGCCGGCCGGACAGGCTCGCCAGCAGATCGAGACGGGTCCGCGCGGTGAAGGCGCGTTCGAGCGCGGCGTCGGACGCGCGCAGCCCCTCGACCAGCGAAAACGCCGCCACGACGGCCGTCAGCACCGCCGCTCCGGCGAGGATGGCGAGCCTCAGCCGGATCGAACTCATTCTCAAACGCGGACCGCGGCGGCGCACGTCATCTCCCTCGATGCGCCGCCCTTGTCCGCCTTCGGCGTCGGCGACGTCAGATATCGATCTTTTTCGCCGAAGTCGGCACGCAACGCCAGCGCGTCACATGCCAAGCGGGGTGGCTCGTCTGCCATTCGACGATGGCGAACTGCGCAGCACTCATGCACTGCATCGCAGCGGCATTCTCGATCGACCAGACGATCTGCTCTTCGCGACAGGTCTTGGGCTCTGCCACGAGGCATACGGCCATGAGGAGAAGCATGCACGATCTCCTTCTTCACGCCACTGCCCTGCCGGCGTCCACTGGGGAGGAGCGGTCGCCGCGCAATCGAACAGCCGTACGAGGCGCACGGCATCACGGCTCCGTCGGCAGGGGCGGATCGAGGAGCCGGTTTTTCACGATCCAGCGGACACCGCGAACCCAACCATCGTCGGTGTCGCCACGGATATCGGCGAGCCCGGCCCGAACCAGTTTGCCGGAGCGCGCGTCGTCGATCTTAACGCGAAAGGACAGGATGAGATTGGACGTTTTTTGCACCAACAGGGTGGCGACCCAGTCCGCCCCGAGCGACTTCGCGATGTCGTCCTCGCAGCCGTTGCACTTGTAGACGGGTCCTTCGTCGGCGATCCGCGCGGCCGCTGGCGTCACATCCACCACCTCGACCTCCCCGGATTGGGCGAGCAGCTTGCGCAGTTCCGCTGTGACGAGATCGAGGCGGTGCTGCAAGTCCGGCGACGGATTTCGGGTCGCGGCGCCGCTCATGTCGAGAAGTTCTGCCGGTAGGACGGCAACATGCGGCGCGGCCTCGGCCGTGGCCGAGGTCAGCCCCGCGACCAAGGCGAGCGCCGCCATCATCGCTTTTTTGTGAAGTTGTTTTCGCAAGATGACCCTCGCAACCACCGCAACGAACAGATCACGCTAGGTCTAGGGCGCTGCGGCGAGGCCGACAAGTCCCGCACAGGACTCTTATATTTCTCTTATGAGGGCTGCTGTGCTTGATCTTGACGCGAGAGATAGGAAGCTGCGCAAGCTGCTGCGATCCGGGTACGGGAGCGTTCGAATGAGTGTGGGATCCTGGGTGCGGGCCGGCCTGTTCGGGCTGGGTCTCGCCGCGGCACCGATGGCGGTCGGCCCTGCTGCGGCGGACGCCGGCGACATCGCGATCGGCGTGATCATGCGCAAGATCCCGCCGCCGCCGGCGGATGCGATCGATCCGGTTCCGGTCGACGAGGGCGTCGCCGGCGCGCGGATCGCGATCGAGGACAACAACACCACCGGCCGTTTCATGAAGCAGCATTATGCGCTCAGTGAAACGGTGCTCGACAAGGACCAATCCCCGGTCGACGCGGCGAAGGCCCTCGTCGCCAAGGGCACCAAGATCCTGGTGCTGTCGCTGCCCGCCGCCGACGTCACGGCAGTCGCCGATGCGGTGAAGGATGCGGGCGCCATCGTCTTCAACGCGGGGGCGACCGACGACAGCCTCCGCAATGCGGATTGCCGCGTCAACGTGTTCTCGGTCGCGCCGAGCCGGGCGATGCTCACCGACGCCTTGATGCAATATCTGGCGACCAAGCGCTGGACCAACCTCTTCCTCGTCACCGGGCCGACCCCGGCCGACGGGCTCTACGCGGATCAGGTCCGCCGCGCGGCCAAGAAGTTCGGCCTCAAAATCGGGTCGGAGAAAGCCTGGACCTTCGGCGCACTCGCGACCGCCCGGGCGGACGGCCCGATCTCGGCCGACGCCCTCGTTTTCACCCGCGGCGTCGATTACGACGTCCTCATCGTCGCCGACGAGCCCGGCGATTTCGGCGATTACGTCCTCTACCGCACCTGGTCGCCGAAGCTCGTGGCGGGCACCCAGGGTCTCATCGCCACGACGATGCATCCCACACTTCAGGTCTGGGGCGCGACGCAGCTTCAGAACCGCTTCCAGCGCACCTTCCAGCGGCGGATGCGGCCGGTCGATTATCAGGTCTGGATGGCGGTCCGCGCGGTCGGCGAAGCGGCGACGCGAACCCGCAGCGGCGATCCGGCGGCGCTCGCCGCCTTCATGGTGAAGCCCGAGTTCCAGCTCGCCGCCTACAAGGGCGTGCCGACGAGCTTCCGCCCGTGGGACCATCAACTGCGCCAGCCGATCCTGGTGGTGCAGCCGATGTCGCTCGTGTCCGTCTCGCCGCAGCCGGAATTCCTCCACCAGCGCTCGCCGCTCGACTCGCTCGGCACCGACGAGCCGGAATCGACCTGCAAGTTCCACTGAGACCCGCTTTCGAAAGCGGGCCGCCGTTCGCAAGCGGCCCGCTCGTCACACCCGAAGAGAAGGTCCGCATCGCGGGCAACAAAGGGCCGGCCCGATCGGACCGGTCGAACAGGGAGGATCTTCCATGCGCGCGCTCGTCGCCGTCACGCTCGGTCTCGCCACGCTCGCCGCGAGCGGCCCCGCCTTCGCCTACAAGGCCTATGTCTCGAACGAAGCCGACAACACCGTCAGCGTCATCGACACCGACACCTGGAAGGTGGTCGACACGGTCGATGCCGGCCGGCGTCCGCGCGGCATCACGCTGAGCCCCGACGGCAAGTCGCTCTATGTCTGCGCCAGCGACGACGACGGCGTGAACGTGCTCGACGCAGCCACAATGAAGATCGAGCGCACGCTGCAATCGGGCGAAGATCCCGAACTGTTCGTCCTCGCGCCCAAGGGCAACCCGCTTTACATCGCCAACGAAGACTCCGCCGCCGTCACCGTCCTCGACGTCGAGAAGAACCAGGTCATCGCCCAGGTGCCGGTCGGCGTCGAGCCGGAGGGCATGGAGATCAGTCCGGACGGCAAGATCCTGATCTCGACCTCCGAAACCACCAACATGGCGCACTTCATCGACACCTCGACCTACCAGGTGATCGACAGCGTCCTCGTCGACTCGCGCCCCCGCTACGCGCAGTTCAGCGAGGATGGCAAGGTTCTCTGGGTCAGCTCGGAGGTGGGCGGCACCGTCAGCATCATCGATCCAACCACCAAGCAGATCACGAACAAGATTTCCTTCGCGATCCCCGGCGTGGACAAGGAGGCGATCCAGCCGGTCGGCATCGCCCTCACCAAGGACGGCAAATACGGCTTCGTGGCGCTCGGCCCCGCGAACCGGGTCGCCGTGATCGACGCCAAGACCTTCAAGGTGCTCGACTACCTTCTGGTCGGCCAGCGCGTCTGGCATCTCGCGCTCACGCCGGATCAGAAGTACCTTCTGACGACGAACGGCGTTTCCGGCGACGTGACGGTGATCGATGTGGCGGCCTTGAAGCCCATCAAGTCGATCCCCGTCGGCCGCTATCCCTGGGGCGTCGTGATCTCGCCGAACTGAGCCCCGCGCAGGAGTGCCGATGACGTCGCCCATGCCTGCCGTGCCGATGCCGGACGCTGCCTTGTCGGTGGAAGGCGTCGGCCATCGCTTCGGGCGGCGGGAGGCATTGCGCGACGTTTCCATCGTCGTGCCGAGCGGGGGCTTCGTCGCCCTGCTCGGCCCGAACGGAGCCGGCAAGACGACCCTGTTCTCGGTGACGACGCGTCTTTACGACAACCGCACCGGCCGCATCCGCATCTTCGGCCACGATCTGCGGCGCGAACCCTCCCTCGCGCTCGCGGAGATGGGGGTCGTGTTCCAGGCGCGAACCCTCGACCTCGATCTGTCGGTGCAGCAGAACCTCGCTTATCACGCGGCCCTCCATGGCCTCTCCGGGGCCGCCGTGAAGGCGCGGATCGCGGAACTGCTCGGCCGCGTCGGGCTCACCGACCGCGCCGGCGACAAGGTGCGCAACCTCTCCGGCGGACAGGCGCGGCGGGTCGAAATCGCCCGCGCCCTCGTGCACAATCCCCGCCTTCTCCTGCTCGACGAGCCCACCGTCGGCCTCGATCTCGAATCCCGCGCGGCGATCGTGGCGATCGTGCGCGATCTGGTGCGGACAGAAGGGCTCTCGGTGCTCTGGTCCACCCACCTGTTCGACGAGATCGAGCCGGACGACACCGTGTTCGTGCTCCATCGCGGCCGCATCCTCACCTCGGGCAGCGCCGCGGCGATCGCCGGGGACACCGATCTCGCGACCGCGTTCCGAGCCCTCACGGCCGACGACGGGTCGGCGCCGGAGGCCGCCGCATGAGCCACGCCGCGCCCCGATCGCTCGGCCTCAAGGGCCATCTCGTCTGCCTCTTCGGCATCGTCGGCCGCGAATTGCTGCGCTTCCTGCACCAGCGCGAGCGGTTCTTCTCGGCCCTGGTGCGCCCGCTGATCTGGCTGATGATCTTCGCCGCCGGCTTCCGCAGCGTTCTCGGCGTCTCGATCATCCCGCCCTACGAGACCTACGTGCTCTACGAGGTCTACGTGACGCCGGGCCTCGCGGCGATGGTGCAACTCTTCAACGGCATGCAGTCCTCGCTCTCGATGGTCTACGACCGCGAAGTGGGTTCGATGCGCGTCCTGATGACGAGCCCGTTCCCGCGTTGGTACCTTCTGCTGTCGAAGCTCGTCGCCGGCGTCTCGGTGTCGGTCGTCCAGGTCTACGCCTTCTTGATTGTCGCCCAGATCTGGGGCGTCGATCTGCCCTGGCTCGGCCTCGTGACCGCGCTGCCGGCGTTCATCCTCGCCGGGCTGATGCTCGGTTCGATCGGCCTTTTCATCTCCTCGTTCGTGCGCCAACTCGAAAATTTCGCGAGCGTGATGAACTTCGTGATCTTCCCAATGTTCTTCGCCTCGTCGGCACTCTACCCGCTGTGGCGCATCCGCGAGGCGAGCGAGACGCTCTATATCGTCTGCCTCGCAAATCCCTTCACCCACGCGGTCGAATTGGTGCGCTTCGCGCTCTATGAACAAATCGATCCGCTGTCGCTCGGCGTGGTGTCCTGCGTCACCCTGGTCTTTTTCCTCGGTGCCGTTGCGGCCTACGATCCGGGGCGTGGAATGATCGGCCGCCGCGGCGGCCCAAAAGCAGAAACATGATCCGGGAGAGATGCTCATGAGGCTCGACGCCTGGTTCGGCGCGGCATTCCTCGGCGAGCCGGGCCGACGCCCCCGCCTGCCGCTCGCCGCCCTGACGGCCTTCGCCCTGGTTGCCGCCACCCAGACGGCGGCGGCGCAGCCGAAACCCGACCCCGACTGGCCGTGTGCGCAACGGCGCGTCCCGACCATCAGCGCCGGCGCCGTCTGGTCCGGCCCACCGCTCGATCAGGCCGGCGATTGGGGCCAGGACTTCCAGGCCGCCGAGCTGGCGCAGACGCTCGCGTCCCGTCGCACCCCGGACTCCGAGATGGACGGCCTGATCGACGCCTTCCTGGAGAAGGTCGCCGCCGACCCGTCGGCCGGGACCAAGGACCAGCGGCTGACCCACGTCTTCGCCGGCGTGTTCGAACTCCTGAACACGGAACGGGCCCGCATCCTCGACGGCATCACCCGCTATTCGCGGGCGCAGAACCGGCTCGCGGAGAAGATCCGGGGCGAGAGCGACAAGCTGAGCGAACTCAAGGACTCGCCCGCCGCGCCGGAAACGGACGAGACGCGGACGCTCGAGACGGCGCTCAAATGGGACGACCGCATCTTCCAGGAGCGCCGTCAGTCGCTGACCTATGTCTGCGAGACGCCCGTGCTGCTCGAAAAGCGAGCCTTCGACATCGGCCGCAAGATCCAGGCGAAGCTCTGAAAGAAGGACGCGAAACTCTGAAACGGAATGCGGCGCCAGCCGGGGGGTGTGACTGGCGCCGCTTCGGCCGCACCGGGGGGATTGGTGCGGGCACGACGGAAAAAGCGAGCAATCGGGACATCCCCGCCCTTTCCAGCGCTGAAACGCCAGGGCGCAATCACGCCTACGGGCGCGTGACGCTTTTTTGCGGAATGTTCCGGCTCGGCGACTGCCGGCGCGCGCCGGATTGATGCATTATTCCCTTATCGATAAGAGTCACGTCTAGTGACGCCGCGCGCGTCCGATCGGGTTCGTTCCTCATGTCCTCGTCCACTCCCCTCGCGAAGCCGCGCCTGTCCGCCTCGACGCTCGCCGAAATACCCGGCGCCGTCGCTGTCCCGACCTACGACCGCGCGGCGGTGCGCCCGGGGATCGTCCACCTCGGCATCGGGGCGTTCCACCGGGCCCATCAGGCGGTCTATACCGACGCCGTTCTCGCCGCCGGTGATCTCCGATGGGGTATCGTCGGGGCTTCGCTGCGCTCCCCCGACACCCGGGACGCCCTCGTCCCCCAGGATGGCCTCTACAGCGTCGCGAGCCGTGACGAGAGCGGCGAGCGATTGCGGATCGTCGGCAGCGTCGCGACGGTGCTGGTCGCCCCGGAGAACCCGACCGCCCTGCTCGCCGCCCTGACCCATCCGGATGCTGCGATCGTCTCACTGACGGTGACCGAGAAGGGCTATTGCCACGCGCCGTCGACGGGGGAACTCGACGCGGCCCATCCGGACATCGTCCATGACCTCGCCGTGCCGGAGCGGCCCCGGTCGGCGCCCGGCTTTTTGATCGAGGCGATCGCGCGCCGCCGCGCGGTGGGCCTCGCACCTCTGACGCTGCTGTCGTGCGACAACCTGCCGGACAACGGCCGCACGCTGCGCCGCGTCATCACCCGCCTCGCGACGCTGCGCGATCCCGATCTCGGCCACTATGTCGCCGACCATATCCGCTTCCCGTCCACGATGGTCGACCGCATCGTGCCGGCGACGACCGACGCCGACCGGAACGCCGTTTCCGCGGCACTCGGGCTCGAAGACGCGTGGCCGATCATGACGGAGCCCTTCACCCAATGGGTGATCGAGGACGACTTCGCCGCGGGCCGCCCGGCCTGGGACGAAGCGGGGGCGACCTTCGTGTCGGACGTGGCGCCGTTCGAGCTGACGAAGCTGCGCCTCCTCAACGGCTCCCATTCGACGCTCGCTTATCTCGGCTGGCTCGCCGGCCACGAGACCGTCGCCGAGGCGATGCGCGCGCCGGGCTTCGCGCGGCTCGTCCGCGCCCTGATGGACGAGGAGGTCACGCCCCATCTCCCCGGCCTGCCGGGCTTCGACCTCGACGCCTATAAGGACTCGCTGATCGCCCGATTCCGCAACCCGGCGCTGCGCCACCGCACCGCCCAGATCGCCATGGACGGCTCGCAGAAGCTGCCGCAGCGGCTGCTGCACTCGATCCGCGCCCGCCTCGAAGCCGGCGCACCGTTCCCGCGTCTCGCCCTCGGCGTCGCCGCCTGGATGCGCTATGCCCGGGGCACCGACGAGGCCGGCCGGCCGATCGACGTCCGCGACCCCCTCGCCGACGCGATCCGCGCCTGCACGGGCCACCTCACCGACGCGCCCGCGATCGTCGAGGCTTTCCTCGGCTTCGAGCAGGTGTTCGGCACCGACCTCAAGGCCTCCCCGACCTTCCGCGCGGCCGTCGAGACCGCGCTCGCCCGCCTCCTCCGCCACGGCGCGGCGGCGACCGTCGAGGCGGCGGCTGCCTGAGCCAGTGCTGCACGGATGATCGAGGGGCCGCGCGTGCGTATGGCGCGCTCGCTCACGCGCGTTGGCAGTTGCGAACAAAACGGGAATGAACGAGTCTCGTCTCCTGTCTCGCGGGAATGATTCGTGTCCGGTTATCTCGCCAAGCTCAATCCGCAGCAGCGGCAGGCCATCGAGCACGGCATCGGGCCGGAGGCGCGGCCGGCGCCGTTGCTCGTCATCGCCGGGGCGGGATCGGGCAAGACGAACACGCTGGCGCACCGCGTCGCCCATCTCGTCGTCAACGGGGCCGATCCGTCCCGCATCCTCTTGCTCACCTTCTCGCGCCGCGCCGCGGCGGAGATGACGCGCCGGGTCGAACGCATCCTCACCGAGGCGCTCGGCCGCGAGGGCGCCATCGTCGCCGAAGCGCTCGCCTGGGCGGGCACGTTTCATGCGGTGGGCGCCCGGCTGTTGCGCGAGCTCGCGCCGATGATCGGCCTCGGCCCGGATTTCACGATCCACGACCGGGAAGACAGCGCCGACCTGATGAACCTCGTCCGCCACGAGCTCGGCTTCTCGAAGAGCGAGACCCGCTTCCCGGCGAAGGGAACCTGCCTCGCCCTCTATTCCCGGGTCGTCAATTCGGAGGCCCCGCTCGAGGAGGTGCTGCGCACGGCCTTCCCCTGGTGCACCGAGCACGCCAGCGCGCTCGAGACGCTGTTCGCCGCTTATGTCGAGGCGAAGCAGGCCCACAACGTGCTCGATTACGACGACCTCCTGCTCTACTGGGCGCAGGTGATGACCGAGCCGGCCCTCGCGGCGGAGATCGGCGGCCGGTTCGATCACGTCCTCGTCGACGAATATCAGGACACCAACCGGCTCCAGGCCTCGATCCTGCTGGCCTTGAAGCCCGGGGGCACGGGCTGACGGTGGTCGGCGACGATGCCCAATCGATCTATTCGTTCCGCGCCGCCACGGTGCGCAACATCCTCGATTTTCCCGGCCATTTCCGGCCTTCCGCCGAGATCGTCACCCTCGACCGCAATTATCGATCGTCGGCGCCGATCCTCGCCGCGGCGAACGCGGTGATCGCGCTCGCCGCCGAGCGCTTCACCAAGTCGCTGTGGACCGACCGCACGGACGGCACCAAGCCGGAGCTCGTCGCCGTCCGCGACGAGGCCGACCAAGCCCGCTATGTCGCGACCCGCGTTCTAGAAAATCGCGAGACGGGGCGCCGGCTCAAGGATCAGGCGGTGCTGTTCCGCACCTCGCATCACAGTGGCCCGCTCGAGGTGGAGCTGACGCGCCGGCGCATCCCGTTCGTGAAATTCGGCGGGCTCAAATTCCTCGACGCCGCGCACGTCAAGGACATGCTCGCCCTCCTGCGCTTCGCCGAAAACCCGCGCGACCGCGTCGCCGGCTTCCGCGTCCTCCTGCTGCTGCCCGGGATCGGACCCGGCACGGCGCAGCGCGTGCTGGACGCCCTCGCCGCGGCGCCCGATCCTGCGACGGCCCTCGCGAGCGCCCCCGCTCCGGCGCGCGCCGGCGAGGCGTGGCCCCTGTTCGTCGCGGCGATTACCGCCCTGCGCGGCGGTGCGGCGGGATGGCCGGCGGAGATCGAGCTCGCCCGCCGCTGGTACGACCCGCATCTCGACCGCCTTCATGAGGACGCGGCGGTGCGGCGCGAGGACCTGCTTCAGCTCGAACAGATCGCCGGCGGCTATCAGAACCGGCGGCATTTCCTCACCGAGCTCACCCTCGATCCGCCCGACGCGACGAGCGACCGCGCCGGCCCACCCTCGCGCGACGACGATTATCTGATCCTCTCGACCATCCATTCCGCCAAGGGGCAGGAATGGAAGTCCGTGTTCCTCCTCAACACGGTCGACGGCTGCCTGCCGTCGGACCTCGCGACGGGGACGCCGGCGGAGCTCGAGGAGGAGCGCCGGCTCCTCTATGTCGCGATGACGCGGGCGCGCGACGACCTGCACCTCGTCGTGCCGCAGCGCTTCTTCACCCACGGCCAAGCCCATCTCGGCGACCGGCACGTCTACGCCTCGCGCACCCGCTTCATCCCCCAGGAGCTGGTGCCCCTGTTCGAGCGGATCACGTGGCCGCTCGCCGTCGCCGCGGCGGGCGCACCGATGCCGCCGCCAGGGCCGCAGATCGACATCGCCGCGCGGATGCGCGCGATGTGGGGTCGGCAGGCTCGGGGTTAAGCGGCGCCACTGTATACAGGACGACTCGGACACCGATCCGCTGGGCCAACCGTTGGCCGCTTCAATCGGGCACTTGGGGAAAGGGCCAGATCCGCGACGCTCCGGCATCGGCGCTTGAGCGATGCCGTTTCTCAATCTGCCTCTGGTGTCTTTCCCCGCACGAAAGCTGGCGATTTCGACTCTCATCCCAGCGTCTTGTCGACGATCGATCTCCGTCCGGCAACGCGCCCGCCTTCTCCGGCTCGGCCCAACCCACCCTCTCACAGGGGCCTGAGCGAGGACCGCGGACCGCAACCCGCTTGACCAAACGTGACGTGACGGTATACATCTTCGTGACCGGTTAGAGCTGATCCAAAATCGCCGTCCGCCGGGAGGAAACAACGACGCCGCATCCGGACGCCCGGGCACGGCGCCAAATGTGCGGCAGGGCCGCCATCGGCACGACCCTCCTCCCGAACCTCAGCGACCAACGATCCCCGCACCGGACGACGGACCGTTCGACATCCATCCCCGCTGATCGCTCGGCGCTCTCGCGCCGAGACCGATGACCTGTGCGCCGACGGCGCCCGTGGAGGACTTGCGCATGACCAGCGCCCAGAAGACCAGCGCCCGCGTGAACGCCGCGCCAGCGGAAACCCCGACCTTCCCGCTCAATGCCTGGTACGCCGCCGCGTGGTCGCACGAGATCGAGCACGCGCTCGCACCCCGCACCATCTGCGGCAAGGAGATCGTGCTCTACCGGCGCACCGACGGCGCGGTCGCCGCGCTCGAAAATGCCTGCTGGCATCGGCTGCTGCCGCTCTCCCTCGGCTGGCTCCAGGGCGACGAGGTGGTGTGCGGCTATCACGGCCTCGTCTTCGACGCCGGCGGCCGCTGCACCCATATGCCGGCGCAGGAGACCATCAACCCGTCCGCGTGCGTGCGCACCTACCCGGTGATCGAGCGGCACCGGCTGGTGTGGATCTGGCCGGGCGATCCGGCGCTCGCCGACCCCGCTGAGATGCCCGATTTCCATTGGAACGACGGCACCGAATGGATCGGCGAAGGCGGCACCTATTACGGGCTGCGCTGCGATTACCGCCTCATCGTCGACAACCTCATGGACCTCACCCACGAGACCTACGTCCATGCCGGTAGCATCGGCCACGACGCCATCACGGCCGCCTCCTTCGACGTGACCCACACCGACCGCACCGCGACCGTCACCCGCTGGATGCTCGGCATCGACCCGCCGCCGTTTTGGGCGCGCAATCTCGGCAAGCCGGGCCTGGTCGATCGCTGGCAGATCATTACCTTCCAGGCGCCGAGCGTGGTCGTGGGCGATGTCGGCGTCGCCCCGGTCGGCACCGGAGCGCAGCAGGGCGACCGCTCTCAGGGCGTCAACGGCTGCTTCCTCGCCGCAATCACACCGGCGACGGCGACGACCTGCCATTATTTCTGGAACTTCGTCCGCACCTTCAAAAAGGACGACGAGGCGCTGACGCGCTCGATCAACCTCGCCCACGTCAACGCCGAGGGCAAAGGGCTCTACGATCAGGATGTGACGGTGCTCGAAGCCCAGCAGCGGGCGATCGAGACCCATCCCCGCCTGCCCTTCTACAACCTCAACATCGATGCCGGGGCGCTTTGGGCCCGCCGCATGATCGACCGGCTGCTCGCCGACGAGGCGCAGCGGTCGGCCCCGGCGGCGGCGGCCGAATAGGCGGCGCCGCGGTGCGGTCGTCCCTCATCGGCGGAAACAGCGCCCTCCTCAGCAGGATAAAGTGATGGCGAGCATCGAATGGTCGTCCGGCCGCCTGCGGTCGGTGCAGGATCTGACGGCGGACATCCGCCTGTTCGAAATCGAGCGGGACGGCCCCTTCATGCCGGCGGCGCCCGGCGCCCACATCAACGTGGGCGTCGAGATCGCCGGACGGCCCGATACGCGGTCCTATTCCGTGGTCGGCGCTGACGACGACGGCCTCTATCGGATCGCGGTGAAGCGGGTGCCGCAGAGCCGCGGCGGCTCGGCCTATATGTGGTCGCTCGCGCCGGGAGCGCGGATGCGCGTCTCGGCGCCGCGCAACCATTTCCCGCTCAGCCTCGGCAAAGGCGACTATTTCCTCGTCGCCGGCGGCATCGGCATCACGCCGCTCTACGGCATGGCCCTCGCTTTGGCCGAAACCGGGGCCCGCTTCCGCCTCGCTTATGCCGCCCGCACCCGCGCCGATCTCGCCTTCGCCGATGTCCTCGCGGCGCGCCTCGGTGATCGTCTCTCGCTCCACATCGCGGCGGAGGGCGAGCGGATCGACCTCGCCGCCGAAATCGACGCCCTCCCCGCCGACGCCGAGCTCTATATTTGCGGTCCTCTTCCGATGTTCGAGGCCGCCCGTCGCCATTGGCAGACGCGCGGGCGCGCTCCGGCGCGCTTCCGCTTCGAGACGTTCGGCAGCAGCGGCCGTTATGCCTCCGAACCGTTCCGGGTGAAGATCCCACGTCTCGGCAAGGATATCGTCGTCCCGCAGAACCAGAGCCTGCTCGAGGCGCTGGAGGATGCCGGCGTCGAGATGATTTCGGATTGCCGGCGCGGCGAATGCGGCCTCTGCACCCTGCCGATCCTCGAAACCGACGGCATCGTGGACCATCGCGACGTCTTTTTCAGCGATCGCCAGAAGGCGGCGGGCGGCAAGATCTGCACCTGCGTCTCGCGGGTGAGCGGCGGCGAGATCGTTCTCGACACGCCGGATCGGGCCGGCTGATCCGATGGCCGCCGCGAGCGCAAGCCGAAAGGCCGATCCGTCGGCGCCGGGCAAGGCCGTGTCGCAGACGACGCGGGCCTTGCTGACCTTGCGCGACTTGGTCCTCGAAGGAACCCTGAAGCAAGGCGAACGGGTCTCCGAATTGCAGCTCGTCGATCTCCTCGGCGTGTCGCGGACCCCCGTGCGCGCCGCGCTCCTGCGCCTCCAAGAGGAAGGGTTGCTCGAAGCGCTGCCCTCCGGCGGCTATGCCGTGCGCACCTTCAGCGAGCGGGAGGTGTTCGAGGCGGTGGAGATCCGCGGCACGCTGGAAGGGCTCGCCGCCCGCCTCGCGGCGGAGCGCGGCGTCACCGCCGCCGAGCTCGATGCGCTGGGGATCTGTCTCGACGCTCTCGACGACACGGTGAGCGGGCCGGAGCTCACCGAGGCGCGGCTCGACCGCTACATCGAACTCAATGCGCAGTTCCATGCGCTGCTGGTGCGGGCCGCCGGCAGTCAGACCTTGGTGCGGGAAGTCGAGCGCGCCTCCGCCCTTCCCTTCGCCTCGCCGAGCGCGCTCTTACAAGTGCAGGCGAGCGCGTCGGAGGCACATCACCGGCTGACGATCGCTCAGGATCAGCACCGCAGCGTCGTCAACGCCATCGAGCGGCGCGAAGGCGCGCGCGCCGAGGCATTGATGCGCGAGCACGCCCGCCTCACCCATCGCAATCTCGAGCGGGCCTTCGCCAATCAGCGCATCCTGGCGCTGATGCCGGGGGCCAAGCTGATCAAGCCGCGCCCGATCGACTGAGTGCGACCCGCGTCGCTCTCGCCCGGGCACGCGAGCACGGGCGCTCAGGAGGCGACGAGATCGGCATAGTCCGGATGGCGCGCCACGAACGTCGCCATGAAGGGACACCGCGGCACAACCACGGCGCCGCGGGCGCGCAGGATGTCGAACACGCCTGTCGCGAGGCGCGTGCCCACCCCACGGCCGGCGAGCGCCTCCGGCACCTCGGTGTGCGTGAGCACGATCCGGTCGCCTTCGAGCCGGTAGGCCGCGATCGCGACATGGCCGTCGACCGTCAGCTCGAAGCGCTGGAGATCGGGCCGATCGCGCACCGCCTCGGCGGCACCATCGCCGAATGCGGCCGCGCCGGCGTGGCCCGGCGGCGTCCCGGCATGCTCGCTGTGGCCGAACGCGACGGGATCGCTTGCCGGAAAGGTCTCCTCGACCGCCTCGTCGAGGGCCTTTTCCCGCGCGTCGTCTTTTCCGGTTCCGCTCATGCCGATCTCCACCGTTGCGCTGCGCACCTGGGGCGAACGTACCGGCACCCCGATCCGTTCCTCAAGCGGCCCCCGCGCCGAGGGCATCACAGCATGCGGCGCCGATCGGCGCGATCATACGAAATGGTGCGAGTCGAAGAGGGAGATGGCCCCTTCGAGCTCCTTGTGGAGGCGGTGCCAGCGGCGGTCGAGATAGACGAGGGAGTGCATCTCGGGCGGATCGTCGCCCGGCTTGACCTCGCCGCCGAGAAGCTCCGCCGCCACGAGGGTCGCGCCCTCGATCGGAAGCACGCCGAGCTTCTTGGCGCGGAACCAGGTCGCGACCGACGTGTAGCGCGGCTCGCCGGTCGGCAATCGCTCCCAGGCGATGTTGGGCCCGAAACGGTCGGCGCCGGTCGATGCGCAGAGCTGGGCGAGTTCGATGTCGGCATAGCGCAACAGGTGGATCACCATGCTCTCCGCCCGCAGCAGCGGTTCGGACGAGCCCGACCGCATCGACAGGGAGAAGGCGACGATCGGCGGCGCCGCGCTGACCGAGATCAGCGAGGACACCGTCATCGCGACGGGCCGGTCCCCCGGATCCGCCGTGATCACCGCGACGCCCGCCGGATGACGCCGGAACGCTTCACGGAAGGCATCGGTCATCGGGTTCGGCGCGTTCATGGCAAGCCTGATCGGTTGATGGCGGAGGAACCCGCCCGAGAATGGGGGCCGGGCAGCGACCTGCCCGGCCCGCGGCTCATTTCCGCTCAATGAGATCGTAGAACTGCCAGACCCGGTCGCCCCACAGTCCGCCGATGTCGCGGCCGGCCGAGGTGACGATCGACGGCGCGATGGTGAAGTGGTTCGCCGCCACCAGCATCTCGCGCATCGTGCGCTGGATCACGCCGGCCCGAAGCCCGGCGCCGCCCGAGGCGCGATAGGCGAAGTTGCAGATGTCGACGCCGGCCTCGTGGATCTCCGACTTCGCGAGATGGACGAGGCTGATCTGGCGCGTCGAGACATTGGTGCCCGCCTCGACGGTCGCCTCGATGTCGCGCCACACCTCGAAGACGAAGGCGCGGGCCGCGCGATAGCGCGCCTCGGAGCGCCCGTAATCGTACCAGAACTTCTCGCTCTCGCCGATCAGCCCGGCCCGGCCCGACTTCGACCGGGCGAACTTCGCGATCTCGTCCAGCATGCGGCGACCGGTGCCGAGCGCCCAGCCGGTGTGGCCGATGGCGGCGAGGCCGACGACGCCGAGGCTGAACAGCTCCTTGAGACGCTGCGGCGGCGCAGTCAGGATCGGGAAGACGAGATCCTCGGCGATGAAGACGTCGTTCGCCGCATAATCGATGCTGCCGGTGCCGCCGAGACCGAGCACCTCCCAATTGCCGAGCTGCTGGTGATCGGCAATCGGCGCGTGGGCGCACATGACGATGACGTTGCCGTTCTCATCCTTGGCGGGCTTGCCGGTACCGTCGTCGACGAAGCAGGCGCTGTGGGTGTAGGTGGCGTGGCTGAAGCCGCTGCCGTAGCTCCACTTGCCGGTCAGGAGATAGCCGCCCTCGGTCTTCCTCAGCATGCCGAGCGGCGCGCCCTGGCCCGAGAAGCGGTTGTCGGTGCCGGGCGCGAACAGGCGCTCCACGGCGCTGTCGGGCAGGAAGGCCGCGGACATCGCGCCGATGCAGGTGTGCACCATGGACACCCAGCCGGCCGAGCCGGACCACCAGGTGATCGCCGCGATGAGTTCGAGCACCTGCGTCGGCGGCAATTGCGCGCCGCCGAGCGCCTCGGTCGCGAGCACATGGGACATCCGCAGGGGCTTCAGCGCCTCGAAGCTCTCCTTCGTGAGTTCCTTGTTGCGCTCGTCGGCGTCCGCGTTGGCCTCGAGGATGGGGCCGATTTCCTCGATCTTCTTCAAGAGATCGCGGTAATCGACGGTCTCCCCCCAATAATTGTGCCTGATGGGTTTGTTCATGGCGTCTCCTCCCTGTTCTTGGTTCAGCCGGCGAGAAAATCGCCGATCGTCTTAAGAGTATCGGGCCGCTCCTGCAGCACGAGATGGCCGGCGCCTTCGACCAGCAGGATCTTCGCGTTCGGCAGCGCCTCGACCCAAAGCGGCACCTGGCTCGCCGGCACGAGGCGATCCTTGCTACCCCAGACCACGAGGGCGGGATTGGTGATGCGGTTCAGGAAGCGCCGCAGGTTGGGGTGACCCATGCCGAACGGGGCGAGCACCCGGCCGAGCGTCTCGCCTTCGCGCGCCCGATCGGCGCCGAAGCGTTCGGCGAAGGCGAGATCGGTTCCATCGGGGAAGTAGCGCAGCGCGACGGTGACGTCGTGGGCGAGATAAGCCGGCAGATCCGTCGGGGCGAGCGACCCGAGATCGGTCGCCGGATGGGCCGGATCGTTGAGGCCCGCGGGCGCCACCAGCACGACCTTGTCGAAGCGCTCGCGGGCGAGCGCCGCCAGCTCCGTCGCCATCCAGCCGCCCATGGAGAAGCCCATGAGGTGGGGCTTTTCGGTGAGCGCGAGCGCATCAAGCAGGTTCAGATAGTGCAGCACCATGTCGGCCATGCCGGCGATGTGCGGCGCGTCGCCGGAGAAGCCGAACCCGGGATGGCTCGGCACCAGCACCCGGAAGCGGTCGGCGAGCCCCTCGGCGAAGTCGAAGCCTTCGAGCGTCGCCGCGCCGTGGAGAACCAGGACCGGCTTGCCTTGGCCGATCGCCTTCACGACGGTCCGGACGCCGCCGATGTCGTATTCATGAGTTTCGAACGAGACGGCCAATGCTTCCTCCTCAGGAAAGTTCGGGTTCGATCAGGACCTTGCACTGCGTCGTCCGGCGTCTCAGGCCCTCGAAGACCTGCGGGACGGGCGAGAGGTCGATGCGATCGGTGATGAGCGCCTGCGGCGCGAACGGCCCGCCCCGCAGCGCGTCGAGCGCGACGCCGAATTCGGCCCGCTGATCGAAGAAGACGGAGAACAGCAGGTTCACCTCCTTCGACAGCGCGACGAAGGGATCCCAGGTGTCGCCGCCGATGCAGAGCCCGACGCCGACGACCGTGCCTTGCAGTCGCACCCCGGAGACGGCGGCGCCGAGCAGGCCGCGCTTGCCGACGCATTCGAAGACGATGTCCGGCGGCCCATCCGACAGCTCGGCGAGATTTTCGGCGAGCCGGTCACCCGAAAGCGCGAAGCCGGTCGCGCCGAGCGCGATGGCACGCTCTTTCTGATGATCGTGGAGATCGGCGACGACGACCCGGGCGGCGCCGAGGCGGCGCGCCCAGAAGGCGACCAGAAGCCCGATCGGGCCTGCTCCGAGGATGGCGACGCGGTCGCCGGGCTTCATGCCCGAGCGCACGACGCAGTGGAGGGCCACGGAGAGCGGTTCGGCGAGTGCGCCGTCCGAGAGCGCGACCTCGTCGGGCAGCACGCGGCATTGCCGCGCCGCCGCGATCGCATATTCGGCATAGCCGCCGCCGATGAGGACCATATCCGGACAGCGCGCGGGATCGCCGCGGCGGCAGGCGGCGCAGTGGCCGCAGCCGCGCATCGGAACGACGGCGACGCGGTCGCCGATCGCGAGGTCCGAGACGCCGGCCCCCTTTGCGACCACCTCGCCGGCGAACTCGTGCCCGAGCACGAAGCCGCTGCCGATCCCGAACGGGACGGGGTCTTCGGTGATGTGGAGATCGCTGCCGCAGATGCCGCAGGCCGCCACGCGCAGCACCACCTCGTCCCCGGCGGGGCTGGGGTCCGGGACGGGGCCGATCCGAAGCGGGCTGCCAACGGCGTCGAAGATCGCGGCTCTCATGGCGTTCGTCCTTCAGCGGTCGGGATTGACGAGGGTGCGGCGGATCGGAAACCAGGGCGCATCCCACCGCTGAGACACGAGTCCCCAGATGCCTTTGCGGGCATAGAGGGCGACGAGCAGCGTCATCAGGCCGAGCACCACGAAATAGGTCGCGCCGTATTCGCCGAACCAGCGATCGGCGACGAAGAAGATCAGCGAGCCGATCAGCACGCCCTCGATGGAGCCGATGCCGCCGATCATCACGATGAAGATCGCGACGTTCGCCCACATCGGATCGAAGGCGGAGGGTGGATTGATGCGCAGTTGCGCCATGAAATAGACGGCGCCCGCGAGCCCGCAGCCGACGGCGGCCGCGAGATAGATCAGGAACCGCAGCCTCGGCACGTTGACGCCCTGGCTCGCCGCCGCGACGGGATTGTCGCGCATCGCGATGAGCGCGAGGCCGAAGCGCGAGCGCAGCAGCCAATAGCTGCCGCCGAGCGTGACGAGCAGCATGAAGACGCAGAGCAGCGACATCGCCACGTTCCGCTCGAAGCCGGAATAATCCTTCATGACGCGCAGCGACATGCCGGCCCCGGAATTGACCAGCGGCAGGTTCGAGGCGACGAGCCGGAACACCTCGGCGACGACCCAGGTACCGATCGAGAAATAGGGGCCGTCCAGACGGTGCAGCAGGAAATAGAGCGGCACGGCGAGTACCGCCGGCACCAGGAGCGACAGGAAGATGGCGAGGAACGGGTTCACCCCGAAGGTCTGGGCGAGCACGAAGAGCCCATAGCCGGCGGCGCCCATGAAGGCCTGTTGGCCGACCGAGACCAGCCCGGCATAGCCGGCGAGCAGGTTCCACATCTGCGCCACCGCAATGTAGCAGCAGAGCTCGAGCAGCATGCGGATCGTGCCGGTCGTGGCCCACCAGGGCATCAGCGCCAGCCCGACGAGGGCCAGCACGGCGAGCGTCATGGCGATGCGCCCCGAAAGGGTCTGCCGTCGGACGATGACGTCCGGCGCAGCGACGAACCCGGGCTGTGAGATCGCGGTCATAATCATGCCCTTCCGAACAGGCCCTGCGGGCGGGTCGCCAGCACGATCAGGAAGACGAGATGGCCGGCGAGCACGCCGATGCCGGGATCGATGCGAAAGCCGATGCCCTGGGAGACACCGAGCACCATCGAGCCGATGAACGCGCCCCAGATGGAGCCCATCCCACCGATAATCACCGCCTCGAAGGCATAGATGAGCTGTGACGGCCCGTCGGCCGGGGCAACCGTGGAGCGCAGCGCCTGGAACACCGCCGCGAAGCCGAGGATGCCGACCGCGACCGCCGTCGCCAGCGCATAGACCGTGCGCGGGTTGATGCCGGTCATCGCCGCCGCCTCGACGTCGGCCGCCGCGGCGCGGAGCGCCCGTCCGAAACGCGTGCGCTTGAGCATCAGATCGAGCCCGCCGGTGAGGCCGGTCGCGACTGCGAGCACGATCAGCGGTAAGAGCCCGATATAGAGGCCGCCGATGTCGATCGACTGGCTTTCGAGGCCGCCGCCCGGCAGCGACCGGCTGTTCGCCGACCAGATCTGCAGCATGAGGTTCTGCAGCGCGATCGAGAGCCCGAACGTGGCGATCAGCGAGGGCAAGGGATCGCTGCCGACGACCTTGTTGAGGATCGCCTTCTGCAGGAGCCAGCCCATGATCACCGCGAGCGGCACCAGGATGAGGAGGACCGTGACCGGCGCGAGCCCCCAGGCCGTCGCCATCGAGATGCCGACCAGCGACAGCAGGATCACGAGATCGCCGTGACTGATGTTGACGATACGCATGACGCCGAACATCAGCGCCATGCCGAGCGCATATTGGGCATACATCCCACCGAGCAGGATGCCCTGCACCACCGCGTCAAACCATTCCATGATCTGCTCCAACGTGGTGGCCCGCGCCGAAATAGGCTTCGGCGATGCGATCGCGGGTGATGTCGGCGGAGCGGCCGGCAAGCGTGACGCGGCCTTCCAGCATGCAATAGAGGCGGTCCGACGCGGACTGCGCGAGGCCGACGTCCTGCTCGACGACGATGACAGCGGTGCCGACGGCGCGAATCTCGGGCAGCGCGGCGTAGATCTCGCGGATGACCTTGGGCGCGAGGCCGAGGCTGATCTCGTCGCAGAGCAGCACCCGCGGCTGACACAAGAGCGCCCGGCCGATCGCGACCATCTGCTGCTGTCCGCCGGACAGGCTCTGCACCGGCGTTCGCGCCTTCTCCTTCAGAATCGGAAAGAGCTGGTGCAGGCGCTCGAGCGACCATCCGCCGCTCGCCCCGGCCCGCGCGGCCTGATCCATGGCGACGCGCAGATTGTCCTCGACCGACATGCCGACGAACAGGCGGCGCCCCTCCGGCACGATGGCGACGCCCTTGCGCACCATCCGGTCGGTCTGCGTCCCGCCGACCGGCTCGCCGTCGAGCCGCACCATGTCGCGGGAGACCGGCAGGAGGCCCATGATCGCGCGCAGAAAGGTCGATTTACCGGCGCCGTTCGCGCCGATCAGCGCAACGGCTTCGCCCTGATGGAGCTCGGTGTCGATGCCGTAGAGCGCCTGGAAATCGCCGTAACGCGCGACGAGCCCGTGGGTCGACAGAACCGGGGTGGAGCCAGCGGCCGTCATGCCTCGATCCCCATATAGACGCGCTTCACCTCGGGCAGTGCGATCACCTCGGCCGGGACCCCCTCGGCGATCTTCTCGCCGAAGTTCAGCACCATGAGCCGGTCGGCGACCGCGAGCAGTGCGTGGAGGACGTGTTCGATCCAGACGATGGTGACGCCGCGGTCGCGGATGCGCCGCACCAGCGCGACCAGCGCCTTCGATTCCTCGTCGGTCAGCCCGCCGGCGATCTCGTCGAGCAGCAGGAGCTTCGGGTCGGAGGCGAGCGCGCGGGCGAGTTCGAGGCGCTTGCGGTCGAGCAGGGTCAGCGCACCGGCCTGCTTGTTGGCCTTGTCGCTGAGCTCGCAGTCGCGCAACACGCCCGCGCAGAAGGCATAGCTCTGCCGCTCCGAGCGGCCGCCCCCGAAGGCGGCGGCCACCAGGAGATTTTCGAACGTCGTCATCCCCGCATAGGGGCGCGGCACCTGATAGGTGCGGCCGATCCCCATCTTGCAGCGGCGGAACGGCGGCTCGCCGCGCAGGGGGTTCCGGCGAGTTTGATCTCCCCGCCGGAGGTCTTCATGTCACCGCTGATCATGTTGAACAGCGTCGTCTTGCCCGCACCGTTCGGGCCAAGAATGCCGAGCACCTCGCCGCGTCTCACGTCGAAGCTGATCTCGTGCAGAACGCGGACGGCGCCGAAGGATTTCGACACGCTACGCGCTTCCAGCAGGCGTTCTCCATCCATCACTGAACCCTCCGCGTCCCTCCTTTCAACTCAGGGCCACTGGATCGGTTGGATCTTCTGCTGGGGCTTGAAGAGCTGGTTGACGGAGTTGTCGACGATCTTCAGGTCGTAGGGCCACTTCTCGCCCTTCACCCATTGCCCTCCGAAGATCGGCGTCTTGCAGACGTTCTTGTGCGGCTGGCCGTCGAACTTGATGTGGCCGACGAGGGATTCGAGGTCCGTCGCCGCCATCGCGTCCCGCACGGACTCACGGCTGGTCGGATCGGAGGCCCGCTTCAGGATGTCGATCGCGACTTCGAGCAAGGCGTGAGAATAGCCGAGCGGCTGCGTCCACTGGTGCTTGGTGTCGGCCTCCCATTGGTCGGCGAGCTGGCGGCTGGTCTCGCCAGTCAGCGACGACTTGAAGGGGAAGGCCGGGGTCCACCAGACCTCGGACGACATGCCGTTGCCGAGAGGGCCCATCGCCTCCACGCCGCTCGGGAACAGCAGCGCCGCCGCAACCGTGATCGCCTTGGGCTTGAAGCCCTGCTGGTTGCACTGGGTGACGAAGGTCTTGAGATCGTCGGGATAGGTGATGCCGCCGATGATCTCGCAGCCGTTCTTCTTGAACTCCGCGATCTGCGCGGAAAAGTCGTTGGTGCGCGGCTGGAAATAGCCGGGCACGAAGACCTCGTAGCCGGCCTTCTTGGTCGGGACCGGCAGACCGTATTCGTCGTTACCCCAGGTCTCGCCGTCGATGTTCTGGGGGAACAGCATCCCGACCTTCTTGTTGGTCTCGAGGCCGTTCCAGATCCCGACGAAGGTGTTGAGCGCCTCGTCGAGCCCCCAGAAGAAATGATAGGTCCAATCGAAGGTCTGCTTGCCACCCCCACGCGGGAAGACGACGGCCTGCCAGGGCGCCCCGGCCGAAAGGCAGGGGGTCTCGTAGAGCTCCGCCTGCTCCGCCGACGGCAGGATGGTGTCGGTCGTCGAGGCGGGAAGCAGCAGTTGGATCTCGTCGTTCAGGATGAGATTGCCGGCGATTTCCGACGCCTTGTTCGGATTGGATTGGCTATCGCGGCCGAGGAGCTCGATCTCGTAGGTCTTACCGTTGTTGGCGGTGAGCTTGCCGCCGAGCACGGCCCGGACCTTGTCCAGCATATAGCCGTCGGTCTGCCCGAAGAGCGCGAGCGGCCCCGTGGTCGGGCTGATGTAACCGACCTTGATCTTGCCCGCGGTCTCGGCGCGGGCGTAGCGCGGCAACGCCAGAGTGCTCGCCGCGGCGCCGGCGGCGAGACCCTGCAACACGGTGCGACGCGTGGGCCGAACGCCGGATCGAACGATCTTATTGTAGTACGTCATTTTCATTCCTCCCTGGAAAGTCCGCCATTTTTGGCTGGGTCTTGTCTCGGAGACGGTCCGCCCTCGCGGACGGGCCGTCGGGATGGTCAGGTCATGCGGGTCAGCGCTCCCCCGTCGATGACGATCAGCGAGCCGGTGAAGAGGGAACCGGCCGGCGAGGCGAGCAGCAGAGCGAGGCCCTTGATGTCCTCGACGTCCCCGATGCGGCCGATCAGCGACTGGCTCTCGAAGGCCGCGCGATCCGCCTTGTTGCGCAGCCGGCCGCCCGCGATGTTGGTAATGAAGGGCCCGGGCAGGATCGCATTGACGCGGATGCCGTAGGCGCCGAGCTCCATCGCCATGTGGCGGACGAAATGGTTCACCGCAGCCTTGGCCGGCATGTAGGACGTGCCGACGATGCTCTCGTTGATCATCGAGGCGATCGACGAGGTGACGATGATCTCGCCCCCGCCCGCCGGCTTCATGTGGCGGACGGCGCTTTTCACGGTGACGTAGACCGAGGTCAGGTTGAGTTCGATGCCGCGATCCCATTGCTCGTCGGGAATGGTCTCGATCGCGCCGGCCGGGTTGCGCTCGCCCGTCGGCGTGTTGAAGCCGGGGCCGGGATCGATGCCGGCGTTGGCGAACACCGTGTCGATGCGGCCGTAGCGGGCGGCGACCGCGTCGAAGGCGGCAGCCATGCCGGGTCGGTCGCTGACGTCAACGACATCGCCCGACACGTCCCAACCCTTCCCCGTCATGTCGGCCACGACGCGGGTGAGACCCTCGCGGTCGATGTCGAAGATGGCGACCCGCGCGCCATGCTCGGCCATGATCTCGGCATAGGCTCGCCCGATGCCGGAGGCGCCGCCGGTGACGATCACCGACTTGCCCCGGACATCGAACATCGTCTCAAGCGCGGCCATTCCTATCCTCCCTGGTTCTTGTCGTTCAGCACGCGCCTCTTCGGGCGCTTGCACTCAGCTCTTGTCGGCGCGCGACAGCACGAAATCGAACGCCACGTCGTAAAAGGGTGCGGAGAGACCGACTTTCGCCGCTGCCGCTTCATCGTTCACCGGCACAAATTCCGCGAGCAGGCTCTTCTTCACGCCGAACACCGCGTCGGAATCGATGTAGCGGTCGTCCGGATCGAAGATGTGGGTGGTCAGCGTCTCGAAGCCCTCGGCCGAGATGATGTAATGCAGGTGCGCCGGCCGATAGGGATGGCGGCCGAGGGCGCCGAGCAGCTTGCCCACCGGGCCGTCGTCCGGGATCGGGTAGAATTTGGGCTTCACGCCGCGGAACCAGTAGCGGCCGTCCTCGCCGGTACGGAACACGCCGCGCAGGTTGAAGTCGGGCTGAAGCCCCTTCTGCTGCACGTCGTAGAAGCCCTCGTCGTTGGCCTGCCACACGTCGATCTTGGCACCGGCGATCGGATTACCCTTGGTGTCGAGGATGTGGCCGTGGACGAACATCGGCTCGCCCTTCTGGTCGAGGCAGATGTCGGCGCCCATCGGCAGTTCGGGCGCGCCGGCAACGTGGAACGGGCCCAGCACCGTCGATTCCGAGGCCCCCGACGGCTTCCGGTTGTTGATGGCGTCGACCAGCATCGAAACGCCGAGCACGTCGGACAACAGGATGAATTCCTGCCGCCATTCGTTGCAGATCTGCCCGGTCTCGGTGAGGTAGAGGATGGCACGGAACCATTCCTCCTGGGTCGGCTCGATCTCCTTGACCGCCTCGTGGAGTTTGCGGACGAGAACGGCCATCACTGCCTTCAGCCGCTCGTCCTTGGCGTTCTTGTTGCGGGCGATGACGACGTCGGCCGAGTCCGCCTCGGTGAAGTAGCCGTATTCGTGCTCTTCGATCATCTTTCTCCCCTCACCGCGCGAGAATGGACTTGAGGACACGGCGGAGTTCGGCCGCCGGATCGGCGGCGAGGGTCGGCGAGCGCCAGGCGACATGGTGGTCGGGACGCACTAGCAGGCAGCCGGCGTCGCGGATCTCGCTCGCCCGTGCCCAGTCGCCGGTGTGGTCCTCGACGGCGCGCCGCGGGCCGATCACGTGGGTGCGGATCGGCAGGCCGAGTTCGCGGCCGACCGCCTCCGCCGCCGCGACCCAGGCCTCGCCGCCGATGCCGGTCAGAAGCGTGAACTCGCCCCGGCCGCAGAGGTCGAGCGTCGAGAGCTTGCCGCCGGCGCGGTCGAACACCCAGACATGGGGCAGCCGCGCACCCGGCCACGTCGTCGGGGCGTAATGCAGTTCGGCGTCCGCCGGGAAGGCCGGCTCCTCCTGGCCGTCGGTGAGGATCGCCGACGAGCGATAGCGCTGGTTCATTTCGACGCCGTGGGCGTCGAACTCGTATTTCTTGAAGGCGATCGCCTTGCGGAGCGCCTCGCGCTGGGCCTCGGCGGCGGGCGTCGCGTCACAGCGCGCCTCCATGTTGCGCTGGATCTTCTCGTGGTCGACGCCGCCGTCCATGCCGAGCGCCTCGAAGATCGGACCGAACTCGGCGATCGACTGGTTGGCGCGGGTGACGATCTGGCGTGCGACCGGCGCGCGCTCGGCCGAATAGCTGTCGAGCAGCCCCATGCCGGCCTGACCCTTGACGACCTTTGCGAGCTTCCAGGCGAGGTTGAAGCCGTCCTGGATCGAGGTGTTGGAGCCGAGGCCGTTCGAGGGCGGGTGCCGGTGCGCGGCGTCGCCCATGATGAAGACGCGATCCTTCTGCAGATGCGTGGCGAAGCAGTTGTTCACCGTCCAGGTGTTGGCGCGCAGGAGCTCGATCTCGAGGGTCGGATCGCCGATCAATTGCCTGGCCACTTCGGTGGCGAAGGCCGGCGTCACGTCCGGCGGCGGCTGATTGATGTCGTAACCCCAGACGATCAGCCACTCGTTCCACGGCCGCACCATGCGGACGAGGCCCATGCCGATGCCGCCGACGTCGGCGCCGGGCTGCATGACCCAGTAGAGAACGCTTGGCCGGTGGGCGACATATTTGGAGAGGTCGGCGCGGAACAGGATGTTCATCGAGCCGCCGACGCCCATCTTGCCCTCGAAGGGCAGACCGAGTTGCTCGGCGACGAGCGAGTTGCCGCCGTCGGCGCCGACCAGGAACTTCGAGCGGACGGTGAATTCCGTGTTCGAGAGCCGGTCGCGGCAGGTGGTGGTGACGCCGTCGCCGTCCTGCTCGTGGCGCAGATATTCGGTGCTCATGCGGGGCTGGGTGCCGCGCGAGCAGGCCGTCTTGAACAGGATCGGCTCCATGAAGGTCTGCGGCAGATCGTTCATGAAGCAAGGCGAGGACAGGAGATGCTCGGCCTTGGAGAGGGGATGGGTTCCCCAGCTCTTCATGCGGCCGATCTCTTCGCCGGCGAGGCTCTCGCAGAAGACGTTCTCGCCCATGATCTCCTGGGGCGAGGCGTGCATCATCGCCTCGCCTTCGACCTCGGGCCCGAGATCGCGCAGCACTTCCATGGCGCGTTGGTTGGTGATGTGGGCGCGCGGGGTGTCGGCGAGCCACCGGTAGCGGTTGACGACCATGTTGGCGACGCCATAGCTCGACAGCAGGGCTGCCGTCGCCGAGCCCGCCGGCCCGGTGCCCACGATGAGGACGTCGGTCTCGATGTCCGCCATTATTTGCCTCCCTCGATCTTCGGACCGGTCAGCCTGCGGCGGACCGGGAACAGGTGGAGGCCGCTGCGGGAGGAGATCAGCCCCCACAGGCCCCTCGGTGCGAAAAGCATGACGGCGATGGCGATGAAGCCGAGGCTCATCAGGTACCAACTGCCGTAATCGGCGAGCGCGGTGCGCAGCGCGAAGAAGACCAGCACGCCGACGATCGGCCCCTCGATCGTGCCGATCCCGCCGATGACGACGATGAACACGACGTAGGCGGTCCAATCGGTGAGCGCGAAGGCGGCGCCGGGCGAGATCCGCGCCGTTTGCAGGAAGATCAGGCCACCGGTGAGCCCGGTCGCGATCGAGGCGATGAGGAACACCGCCCACTTCAGCCGTGCCGCGTCCACGCCGACCGACTTGGCGGCCTCGGTGTTGTCGCGCACCGCCGCGAGCGCGAGGCCGAGGCGGTTGCGCAAAAGCCAGTAGATGACGCCGGTGACGACCGCGACGAGAACGAGCGCCAGCCAATAGGCGAGGATGTCGCGCGCGGCCGCCTCGCGGACGCCGAACAGCATCCGGATGGCGTCCACGCCGAAGATATTCCCGGTCGCTTCCCGCGGCAGCGAGGTTCCCGTGCCGCCGCCGAGCGCCTTCCACTGGGCGACGAGGAGGCGCGTCACCTCCGCGATGACCCACGTTCCGATGGCGAAATAGGCGCCCTGGAGGCGGAAGACGAAATAGGCCGTCGGCACCGCCAGGACGAGCGCGGCGAGCCCGCCGAGCAGGATCGCCGCGAGCGGATTCCAGCCGAGCAGGATGACGCCACCGAACATCGCGTAGGCGCCGATCCCGACGAAGGCCTGCTGGCCGACCGAGACGAGCCCGCCATAGCCCGCGAGAAGGTTCCAGAGCTGCGCGAGCGTCAGCATCGTCAGGATGTAGAAGAGATCCTGGATGAGGCTGCGCGAGGCGAAGGCGGGAAGCACGAGACCGACGACGAACAGGACGAGCGCGGCCAGGCCGGCCGCCGTGCCGATCCGGGTGCGTGTCGTAAGACGATAGGCGGAAGGGTGTTCCATGCGTCCCCCTAGTCGACGGCGCGCGGGAACAGCCCACGCGGCTTGATGAGGAGGACGATGAGGAACGCGATATGCCCGGCGAGGATCTGCCATTCCGGGTTGATGGCGGCGCCGAAGGTCTGCGCGACGCCGATAATGACGCCGCCGGCGAGCGTGCCCCAGAGGCTGCCGAGGCCGCCGATGATCACCGCTTCGAAGGCATAGAGCAGCCGCGCCGGGCCGATCGAGGGATCGAAATTCGCCCGCATCCCGAGATAGAGGGCGGCGATGGTGACGACGACCATGGCGAGGCCGGTGGCGATCGCGAAGATGCGCTTCGGCTCGATCCCCATCAGCCCGGCCGTGACCGCGTCGTCGGACGTGGCGCGGAAGGCCCGGCCGAGCGCCGTCTGATAGAAGATCGCGTTGAGCGCGACGATCACCGCGATCGCCGAGGCGAAGGTGAGGAGCGGCATGACGCCCACCGTCACGACGCCGAGGTCGATCGAGGCGCCTTCGAGCGTGCCGGCCGGAATGCGGCGGCTGTCGGCCGAGAAGCCCTCCAAGAGGCCGTTCTGCAACGCCACCGACAGGCCGAACGTCACCAGAAGCGGCGGCAGGATGTCCTTGCCGAGCACGCGGTTCAGGATCGCGCTCTGCAACAGCCAGCCGAGGCCGAACATCAGCGGCGCGGCGAGAAGGACGGCGACGAACGGCGACAGGCCCAGCATCGAAACGCCGACCAGGATCAGGTAGGCGGCGAACACGATGAGGTCGCCATGGGCGAGGTTGACGAGCCGCATGATGCCGAACACGAGCGACAGGCCGGCGGCGAACAGGGTGTAGAGGCCGCCGAGCAGGATGCCCTGGACGAGGGTGTCGAGGATGCTCATGCGGCTTCCCCGAAATAAGCGGCGTGGATCGCCTCGCGTGAGATCTCCGAGGCGCGGGCGGCGAGCGTCACCCGGCCCTCCATCATGCAATAGACGCGGTCGGCGACGGCGAGCGCCTTGCCGATGTCCTGCTCGACGACGACGATCGCGGCGCCTCCTGCGCGGATCTTCGGCAGCGCCGCATAGATGTCGCGGATGACGACCGGCGCGAGGCCGAGGCTGATCTCGTCGCAGAGCAGCAATTCCGGGTTCGACATCAGCGCGCGGCCGATCGCCACCATCTGCTGCTGCCCGCCGGACAGGGCCGTGCCGGGACTGTGCCGCCGCTCCTTCAGCACGGGGAAGAGGTCGTAGATCGCACCGAGGTCCCAGGGGCCCGCCGCCTTGCGGGACTGGCCGCCGATCAGGAGATTTTCCTCGACCGTGAGCGAGGGAAAGAGCTTGCGGCCTTCCGGCACCATGGCGATGCCGCGCTTCATCACCGCGGCCGACGACAGCGCGCCGATCGGCTCGCCGCGATGCACGACCATGCCGGGCTCGTTGCGCAGGACGCCGGAGATCGAACGCATCAGCGTGGATTTGCCGGCGCCGTTGGCGCCGATGATGGCGATGCACTCGCCCGTATCGATGGCGACATCGACGCCGAAGAGGGCACGAAACTGTCCGTAACCGGCGGTGAGGGCGCGTGTCTCCAGGAGCATCAGACCTCGAGCCCCAGATAGATTTCCCGCACCTCGCGCGAGGCCATGATGGCCTCCGGCGCGCCGATGCCGATCACCCGGCCGAAATCGAGCACCAACAGCCGTTCCACGACGGAGTTGAGCGCGTGCAACACGTGCTCGATCCAGATGATGGTGGTCCCCTCCGCGTGGATCGCCCGGATCGTGCCGACCAGCACCTTGCATTCGGCCTCGGTGAGGCCGCCCGCGATCTCGTCGAGCAGGAGAAGCTTCGGGCCCGTCGCCATGGCCCGCGCGAGTTCGAGACGCTTGCGGTCGAGGAGGCTCAGGGTGCCGGCGACGACGTTCGCCTTGTGGAGGAGTTCCGTCGCGTCGAGGATGCGGGCGCACGCGTCGACCGCCGCACTCTCCGATCCACCGCGGCCGAAGGCGGCGGCAGTCAGCATGTTTTCGAACACCGTCAGCCCCTCGAACGGCTGCGGGATCTGGAACGAGCGGCCGACGCCCATGCGGACGCGCTCCATCGCCGGCGCCCGCGTCACGTCGCGCCCGAGGAACTCGATCGTCCCCGCGCTCGGCAGGAGATTGCCGGTGATCAGGTTGAACAGCGTCGACTTGCCGGCGCCGTTCGGGCCAATGATGCCGAGCGCTTCGCCGCGCGGCACCTCGAAGGTGACGGAATCCGCCACCTTCAACGCCCCGAACGATTTCGACACGCCCTGAAGCTTCAGGATCATCGCCTGCTTCCTTGCCGCGATCCGAAAGGGCCGGCCACGGCGGCCGCCCCTCGCCGGGTCAAACGAGCGGTTCCATCTTGCCGGCGACCGGGATCTCGGGCGCGTTGGTGTTGTCGACGATGACGAGGTCGAAGCCGCCCGCCTTCTGCCGCCACTGGCCGCCGACCAGCGGCGTCTTGGTGACGTTCTTGGCCGCGAAGGGCGGCACCCCGGCCCCGTTCCAGGCGATCTTGCCGACCACGGTCGTCATGTTCGTCGCCGCGATCGCCGCCACCACCCCCTCGGCGTCGGTCGGATCGGAGACGCGGCCCATGACGTTCGCCGCCACCTCGAACAGCGAATGGACGAAGCCGATCGGCTGGGTCCACGGCCGCCCGGTCTTGGCGGTGAAGTCGGCGGCGAGCTCGGCCGAGCTCTGGCCGGTGATCGACGACTTGAAGGGATGGGAGGCCGACCACCACACCTCGGAGGAGAGGTTGTTGCCGGCCGCGCCGAGCGTCTCCACCGATTGCGGGAACAGGAGCGCCTTGGCGACCGTCACGGCCTTCGGCTTGAAGCCCTGCTGGCGGGCCTGATTCCAGAAGGTGGTGAAGTCGGGCGGGATCACCACGCCGGTGACGATCTCCGCGTTCGCGGCCTTGAAGGCGTTGATCTGCGCCGTGAAATCGTCCGAGAGGTTCTGGTAGCGGCCCGGATCGGTCAGCGTGAAGCCGGCCTTCTCGAGGCCGGGCTTGAGACCGTTCTGCGGGTCGCCCCAGGCGTTGCCGTCGGCGTCGTTCGGGAAGAGGCCACCGACCTTGCCGTTGGTCGTAAGCTGCTTCCACATCGACGTGTAGGTCGCGATGATGTCTTCGAGACCCCAGAAATAATGGTAGGCGAACTCGAACGGCTTCCACGAGGCCGGGTCGCCGGGATTGCCCTGCTGGCCGATGAACCAGGGCTGCCAGGGCGCCATCGTGGAGACGACGGGCACACCTTCCCCCTCGCAGGTGGTCGAGACGGGGTTGGTGGTCTCCGGGGTGGAGCCCACCACCATCATGTCGACCTTGCCGTCGACGATGAGTTCCTTCGCCACCTCGGCGGCGCGGTTCGGGTTCGACTGGCTGTCCTTGACGAGAACCTGGAAGTTCTTGCCGGCATCGGAGGCGAGAAAGGCCTTGATGTTGTAGGCGTCGCTCTCGGCGAAGCCGGCGAGCGGTCCGGTCTGCGGCGAGACATAGCCGAGCTTGATCTTGGCGCCGGACGCGATCGCCGGCGCAGAGAGGCCGGGGGCGGCGAGCACCACGCCGGACGCGGCCGATGCCTTCAGAAACGTGCGTCTCGTTATCATTTTTGTCCTCCCTCTTCTCTTGTTTGGTCGGTTGTGTTCCGGGCGTCTCAGGCTCCCGGCCGGCGTCCCTCCCACGCGGCCTGGAGCAGCTCCCGGATCGAGGTGGCCTCGATCGGCCGCGGATTTGCGTAGGCGTTCTTCACCGCGATCGCAGCGGCGCGGTCGAGGTCGCTCTCGGCGATGCCGATCTCCTTGAGGCTGAGCGGCGAGCCGACGGATTGGGCGAAATCCCACAACCCGCCGCCCGCCGAACCGCCACCGAAAGCCTCGGCGATCGGGGCGAGCAGATCCGGCACCGCGACTTCGTTGAAGGCGGTCGTGTAAGGCAGCAGGATCGCATGGGTTTCGGCGTGCGGCGTGTCGAACGAGCCGCCGAAGACGTGGGCGAGCTTGTGGTGCAGCGCCATCTGGACATAGCCGAGCGCCGTCGAGCAGCACCAAGCGCCGTAGAGGGCGCGGCCCCGCGCCGCGGCATTCATCGGATCTTTGATCAAGGTCGGGATGCAGGCGTGGAACGCGGCCGTCGCGTCGCGGCACATCAGCTCGATCACCGGGTTCCGATCGGGCGCATAGAACGCCTCCATCGCATGGGCGATGGCGTTCATGGCCGAGGTCACCGTCAGCTTGACCGGCAGCGAGAGCGTCAGATCGACGTCGTAGATCACCGTTTCCGGCCGGATATCGGGCGAGCGGCGCGTCGTCTTCTCGCCGTCTGCCGTCTCGCCGAGAATGTCCGTCATCTCGGAGCCGGCATAGGTCGTGGGGATCACGACCTGATCGGCCCCGGTGCGAACCGCGATCGCCTTGCCGAGGCCGGTCGTCGAGCCGCCGCCGAGGCTGACGACGGCCGTGGCGCCGCTCGCGCGGAAGGCCGCGACGGCCTCCTCGGTCACGGCGACCGGCGTGTGCATCACCGCCCCGGCGAAGATTCCGGCGGCGAGGTCGCCCAATCCTTCCGCCAGACGCTCGGCGTCCGCCTTCTGGTGCGGCGTCGAGAGCACGAGCACCTTGCTGTGGCCGAGCCGCCGCGCCTCGTCACCGGCGCGCGCGGTGGTCCCGCGGCCGAACACGACGCGGGTGGTCAGGCCCGGAAAGACGAAGCTCTCCATCATCGCGGCGCCTCCATCCTGGGGCTGCGCCCCGCAGCGCAATCGCCGAGGATCGACGAGAGCATCGCGATCTCCGCGGCTGACACCTCATGCGGCCGTCCCGGGAAGAGATCGGCCCGCACGTTCGCGCGCTGGCGGCCGAGCGACTGCGCCGCGTCGGTGAAGGCGCTGAGCGGAATCCAGGGATCGGCGTCGCCGCCTGTGAGGTAGACCGGGACGCCCGCCGGTGCGGCTTCGCGGCGATTGTCCGCCTCGACGCCGACGCGACATCCGGTGAACGCGACCAGCACGTCGGGCGCCGGAAGACCGGCGGACAGATATTCGATGGCAAGGCACGCGCCCTGCGAGAAGCCGGCCAGCACCAAGGGTACTCCCGGAAGTTCGCCCCGCGCCGCGGCCATGGCGGCGGCGAGATGATCGAGCGCGGTCGCGAGCTCCGCCCGGGTGATCGACGTCAGCGGATCGACGGCGCGCGCGGTCCACCACGCGCCCTCGGGGGCGCGCGGCAGCATGAAGGCGACGGCCGGCGCGGTGAGCCGCGCCAGCACATGGGACTGCATCTCCTCCGGCGATTGCCCGCGCCCGTGGACGAGGACGCAGACCGCCCTCGCCGCGGGAGCCCGCGGGCCGAGCCGCATCGGACCGCTGAGCCCCGTCATGCGAACTCCGCCTCTTCGAGGCCAGCCCGCAGTTCCGCCTCGCGGTCCTTGAACCAGGGCGGGAAGACGAGCGTCTTGCCGATCTGGCCCGGAGGTTCGTCCCGCGCCCAACCGTCCGGCGTCGTCCAGGCGAGTTCGAAGAGCGCGCCGCCGGGCGAGCGGACATAGCAGGACTTGAAGTAGTTGCGGTCCTTCTGCTCGGAGATGTCGGTGAAGCCGAGCCCCTCGATGTGGGCGCGGAGCTTCATCTGCGTCTCCTCGTCGCCGGTGTTGAGGGCGAGGTGATGGATGGTGCCGCCGGCGAGCGTCCAGGTGCCCTGCGCGCTCTCGCGATCGACGATCACCTCGACGCGCTGGATGACGCCGTCGGCATCCGGCACGCGGTAGACGAGGCCCTCGTGGGTGTCGGCCTCCTTCTGGAGCGGCAGCGCGATCGTAAGGAAATCGTCCATCGCGGTGCGATCGGTCACGGCGACGACGCCGCCATAGATGCCCTTGATGCCGTGCGCCTTGCCGATGCCGCGCGCTTCGTTGCTGATCGGCTCGCGCGGGTCGGCGTCGCTTTCGACGAGCTCATGCGGGATGCCGCAGGGGTGGGCGAAGGCCACGCGATCGGCGCCGAAGCGGGTGATCTTCGTGGCCTCGATGCCGAGCGCGTTCAGCCGATCGACCCAGAAGTCCGCTGCCCCCTTGGGGATCGACTGCATGATCGTGCGGGACTGGTTGGTGCCGCGCCGCCCGAACACCCCCGGCTTCCGGAACGGGAAGGTCGTGATGATGGTCGAGGCGTCGCCGTTCGGCGAGCCGTAATAGAGATGGTAGACGGGGATCACGCCGTCGAAGAGCACCGTGCGCTTCACCGAGTGAAGGCCGAGCGCCTTCGTATAGAAGTCGAAATCCTCCTGCGCGCCGTCCGTCGACATCGTCAGGTGATGGTAGCCGCTGATGTTTCCCATGGCTTATTTCCTCCCGAACGTCTTGTTTTGATTGACCCCTGAGGGGCAGAGAACGAAGTCGAGATCGAGCGCGTAGGTCCGCTTGCCGCCGTTCGCCGAGGTCGGCCGAAAATCGGCGATCAGTTCGGGCTTCACGCCGAAGATCGCATCACGCCCGATCGCGGGATCGGAGCGGTCGAAGATGTGGGTGGTGAGGGTCTCGAAGCCCTCTCCCGAGATGCGGAAGTGGATGTGGGCGGGCCGCTCCAGACCGAGGCCGAGCGCCGACATCAACCGCCCGACCGGCCCGTCGGACGGCAGGGTGTAGCCCTTCGGACGCACGCTGAGAAAATGGAAGCGGCCCTGCGCGTCGCTGCGGAAACGGCCGCGCAGGTTGAACTCCGGCTGGCGGTCGGGCTCCTGGTTCTCGTAGATGCCTTCGGCGTTCGCCTGCCACACCTCGATCAGCACGCCGGCGGCGGGCGTCCCGTCGAGGGCGCGCACCCGGCCGTCGACCGCGAGCGGCTCGCCCTTCTGATCGCGCGAGATACTCGCACCGAGCGGCAGGTCCGGCACGTCGGAACGATAGAACGGTCCGGCGAGCGTGTTCGGAGTGGCGCCGGCAGGGCGCGCGTTGTTCTGGTCCTCGATCAGCGAGGAGACGCCGAGCACGTCGGCGAAAAGCACCCATTCCTGGCGCCGGGCATCCGCGTAATGGCCGACCTCGGTCAAGAAGTCGATCGCCGAGCGGAACTCGTCGCCGGTCGGGCGCAACTCGGCGATGAGAGCGTGCAGTCCATCGACCGTCGCCCGTGCCGCCATTTCCAAGCGTGAGGGGCCCATCGCCGTCAGACGACGGGCGAACTCCTCGGCCTGCATCGATGTCGCCCGGGGGATTTGCTCCCTCTCAGGGCCCTCATATTTGCCGTGCATTGCGGCTGGGCCTCCCTGCCCTTACCGAAAAGGCTAGCACGGTCCGCCGCTGCGCTTGATGAGTTGTTGGTCAGCCAATATAGCGTTTTGGTATGAAGCTGAACGAGCGCCACCTGATGCAGCTCGCCGCCGTGCTCGATGCCGGAGGCGTCTCCGAAGGCGCGGCCATGCTGGGGCTGACCCAGCCGGCCGTGAGCCGTTCGCTCGCGATGCTCGAGGCCCGCGTCGGCGAGCCCTTGTTCGTGAAAGGCCGCCGGCCCTTGCAGGCCACCCCGCTCGGGGCGCAGCTCGCGTCACAAGGCCGCGCGATCATCACCGCCTCCCGCAAGGCGTCCGACGCGGTCCAGGGCTTCATGAAGGGCACCAAAGGCCTGGTGCGCGTGGGCGGCGTGCCCTTCTTCATGGACGCCATGATCAGCCGCATGATCGGCGAGTTTCAGAATCTGGAGCCCGAGGTCACGGTCCAGCAGAGCTATCTGAACCTGCCCGAAATGGTCGCCGCCCTCGAAGGCAACCAGATCGATCTCGGCATCGTGCCGATCGGCGTGCTCGAGCTCGGGCCGATGTTCGAGTTCACCGAGATCCTGCCCGGCCGCAACATCGTCGCCTGCCGGCCGGACCACCCGCTCTTGCGCAACCGGCGGCTCCAGGCGAGCGATCTGACGCGGTATCCCTGGGTGGCTCCCCTGCCCGGCTCGCCGCTGATGTCCGACCTGCAGATGATCCTGACCAGCATCGGCATGTCGGATCTCAACATTCGCTATTCCGGCGGCTCCTTGATGAGCGTCATCAACTATGTCGCCGAAACCAACGCCCTCGCGGTGCTGCCCTTTTCGGTCGTGTTCGCGCAGCGCAAGGAAAACCGCGTCACGGTGCTGCCCTACGATATCCCGCAGCCCAACCGCTCGCTCGGCATCCTGCGCCGTGTCGGCGGCCCCCGCTCGCCGGCTGCCGAACGCTTCGCCGGCCACGTGACGACCGCGTTCGAGAACCTGAAGCACATCATCAAGCGCCACGAAAACGCGGTCGTGTGGGGCCGCTGAGGGCACGCGCCGACATTTTCACCCGGACATAATTGACGGGCACATTTCATCCGGGTATTAATCGGACCGCACGGAGCGATCGCGGGGCCGCGCGCGACGCCTCCCACGGAGGCTGTCCGTCGCCGGAACGCATCCGTGGACGAGCGCACGATTACCGCCGGGAGGAAACATGCCCGCCCCCACCGCCTACCTCGACCCCACTGTCGATGCCGGCAAGCTGTTCGTTGCACGTGCCTTCACGGGCTCGCTCGTGATGCTCAACCTTCTCCGTTTCAAGGTAACCGCCGATTATTCGAAAACCCCGGAACTTGCGCCCAACAGGCGGATCAGCGGTGCGGAAGCCTTCGACCTCTATATCCGCCACACGCTCCCCTTCCTGACGGAGAGCGGCGGAGATCTCTTCTTTCTCGGCGCCGGCGGACCCTTCCTGATCGGCCCCGCGGCGGAGCGCTGGGACATGGCGATGCTGGTGCGGCAGGCGAGCGTCGCATCGTTCCTCGCCTTCGCCCGCGACGACGGCTATCTCGCGGGCCTCGGACACCGCACGGCGGCGTTGGAGGATTCGCGCCTCCTGCCGCTGAGCGAGACGGCGATCCCATGGTGAGCGTCTCCAAGGCCAACGGCATCGAGATCGCATGGGACGCGTTCGGCGAGGCGGGCGACGAGGCGGTCCTCCTGATCGCAGGCCTCGGGACGCAGATGATCCGATGGTCGCGCTCCTTCTGTGAGGCCCTCGCGGCGCGCGGCTACCGCGTCGTCCGCTTCGACAATCGGGATTCGGGCGGTTCGACGCATCTCGCCGCCTGCGCTGCGCCCGATTTCGGCGCGCTTGTGTCCGCGCTCGTGGCCGGCCGGCGCCCGGATGTCCCCTACACGCTCGGCGACATGGCGGCCGACGCCGTCGGTCTGCTCGACGCGCTCGGCATCGCGCGGGCGCACTTCGTCGGGCGATCCATGGGCGGTGTGATCGCGCAGATCGTGGCGAGCGAATATCCCGACCGGACACTGTCCCTGACCTCCATCATGGCGAGCACGGGCAATCCCGCATTGCCGCAGGCGGACGCCGACATCATGGCGATGATGATGCGCCCGGCGCCCGATCCGGCGACCGACCCCGCCGGATATCTGGCGGTAAGGCTCGCCTTCGCACGTCGGATCGCCGGGCGGAGCCGCCCGTTCGACGAGACGCTCCATCGCGCCCTCCTCCTGGAGGAGCTCCGGCGCAGTCATGATCCTGCGGGCACGGCGCGCCAGATGGCGGCGATGGCGGTCGCGGGAGACCGGCGCGCAGGCCTGGGCGCCATCACGAGTCCGACGCTCATCATCCACGGCAGCGAAGACCCGCTCATTCCGCCGGCGTGTGGCGAGGACACCGCGCGCTCCATCCCGAACGCGACCTATTGGCTGGTCCCGGGTATGGGGCATGACGTCCCTCCAGACCTCGAGGAGAGCTTCGTCGAAGCGATCCGTCGCGTGGCCAACGCCGGCCCTGAAGGAATTTTGCAGGCGCGGCGAGCGGAGGCCCACCGCGCGGACAACCATCCAATTCGTACCCATACATTCCCTCACGAAGCCGGACACAGCCGCCGCTTAAGCTCCGATGGATGTGAATCCAGGGCGCGGCGCAGCCGTACGCGGACGCTGGTCTCGCCCAGCCGCGGCCCGCAGTAGGCCTAGCAAGCATTTGGCCCTTCTGAATCATTTCCAAGGACGCGCCACTTGTCGGGACCGCGGACGCGAGCAGGCCGCTCGGGCGTTTTGTCTCAGCCGACGGCGTGTTCTTGACATCCATACAATACAGGTCAATTTGTCCGGCTATTGAGGTGGCCGTAGCCATACGCGTTCGCATCGAGCGCATGCACGGGATCCCTCTCGGTTCGAAAGGAGACCGCCTTGCCGACGCCGATCATCGATGCCTCGGGGAAAGGCTCGGACATCGTCTCGCTGCAGGTCCCGCAGCACCGTCTCACGGCTCTGCTCCGTCCGCACCGGCGCCCGTCACCGGGGCGGTTGCGGGGCGGCGTCACAATCGCCGAGCGTATCTCCGCCGTCGGGCGCGCCGCCCTGCCGTTCCTTCTGCTGCCGCTCGCAAGCTGCAATCAGCTTGTGCTGCTCGACCCCAAGGGCGCCATCGGCGAACAGGAGAAGGACCTCATCCTGATCGCGAGCGGCCTGATGCTGCTCGTCGTCATCCCGGTGATGGTCCTCACGCTGGTGTTCGCGTGGCGCTACCGGGCCGGCAACACGACCGCGCGCTATTCGCCCACTTGGTCGCACTCGACGAAGATCGAAATCGTCGTCTGGACCATCCCCATCCTCATCGTCGCGACGCTCGCCGTCCTGATCTGGCGAACGACCCACGCGCTCGACCCCTACCGGCCGCTCGCCTCCGAGGTTCCACCGATCAATGTCGAGGTCGTCGCGCTCGATTGGAAATGGCTGTTCATCTACCCAGACTACGGGATCGCGACGGTCAATTCCCTCACCGTTCCGGTCGGCGCGCCGATCAATTTCCGCCTGACCTCCGCGTCGATGATGAACTCGTTCTTCATCCCGCAGCTCGGCAGCCAGATCTACGCGATGGCCGGGATGCAGACGAAGCTGCACCTCATCGCCGACGCGCCGGGCACCTATGCCGGCCGCTCCTCGGCGTTCAGCGGTCCGGGCTTCTCCGACATGCGCTTCGACACGGTCGCCGTCCCGCGGGCCGAGTTCGAGACCTGGGTTCAGAGCGCCCGCACGGCGTTCGCGACGAAGGTCCTCGACGACGCGACGTACCGCGCCCTCGCGCGGCCCAGCGTCAAGGCGCCGCCGACCCTCTACGGACGCGTGGAGCCAGGCCTCTTCGACGGCATCGCCGATGCTTTCATGGCGGGCCGCATGTCGACGCTCGCGTTCAACGAGGCCCTTTGCACGGTCGACGGACCGCTCTCGCGGAGACTCAACTGATGTTCGGCAAGCTCACGCTCGATGCGATCCCCCTGCACGAGCCCATCATCATGGGCACCGGCGTCGTCGTCGCCCTCGGAGGGATCGCCGTCCTGGCTTTGATCACCTATTACCGGCTCTGGGGCTATCTCTGGTCGGAATGGATCACGAGCGTCGATCACAAGAAGATCGGCGTCCTTTATTTCGGCCTCGGGCTGATCATGCTGCTCCGCGGCTTCGCCGACGCGATCATGATGCGCGCGCAGCAGGCGATGGCCGCGAACGATGCCGCCGGCTATCTGCCGCCGCACCATTATGATCAGATCTTCACGGCGCACGGCGTGATCATGATCTTCTTCGTCGCGACGCCGTTCATCCTCGGCCTGATGAACGTCGTGGTGCCGCTCCAGATCGGCGCCCGCGACGTCGCCTTTCCCTTCGTCAATTCCCTCGGCTTCTGGCTGTCGGCCGTCGGCGCCATCCTGGTCATGGTCTCGATGTGGATCGGCGACTTCGCCGCGACCGGATGGGTCGCCTATCCGCCCTTGTCCGGCATCGCCTACAGTCCGACGACGGGAGTCGATTATTATATCTGGTCGCTGCAGATCTCGGGGCTCGGGACGACGCTTGCCGGCATCAATTTCGTCGTCACCATCCTCAAAATGCGGGCGCCGGGCCTCGACATGATGAAGCTGCCGGTCTTCGTCTGGACCGCGCTCATCACCAACATCCTGATCGTGGCGATCTTCCCCGTTCTGACGGCGACGCTCGCCCTGCTCGCGATGGATCGCTATTTCGACATGCACTTCTTCACCAACGAGCTTGGTGGGAATGCGATGATGTACATCAACCTGATCTGGATCTGGGGCCACCCGGAAGTCTACGTCCTGATCCTCCCCTGCTTCGGTGTCTATTCGGAGGTGATCGCGACCTTCTCCGGCAAGCCGTTGTTCGGGTACAAGTCGATGGTGTACGCCACCGCATCGATCGGCGTCTTGTCGTTCTTCGTCTGGTTGCACCACTTCTTCACGATGGGGTCAGGTGCCAACGTCAACGCTTTCTTCGGCATCATGACGACGATCATCTCGATCCCGACCGGCGTGAAGCTCTTCAACTGGCTGTTCACGATGTACGAGGGCCGCATTCGTTTCCATTCGGCGACGCTGTGGACGATCGGCTTCATGTTCACCTTCGTCATCGGCGGCATGACCGGCGTTCTTCTCGCCGTGCCGGGCGCGGACTTCGTGCTGCACAATTCGCTGTTCCTCGTCGCGCACTTCCACAACGTCATCATCGGAGGCGTCGTCTATGGCTGCCTCGCCGGCATGACGTTCTGGTTCCCGAAGGTGTTCGGCTTCAAGCTCGACGAATTCTGGGGGAAGGTCGCGTTCTGGCTCTGGCTCGCCGGCTACTGGCTCGCCTTCACCCCGCTTTACGTCCTCGGCCTGATGGGCATGACGCGGCGGATGAACCATTACGACGTGCCGGATTGGCAGCCCTGGCTGATCGTCGCCCTCATCGGCGCGGTGCTGATCGGGCTCGGCATTCTCGCGATCCTGATCCAGATCTACGTCAGCGTCCGCGATCGGAACCTCAACCGCGACCTCACCGGCGATCCCTGGGACGCCCGCAGCCTCGAATGGTCCACCGCCTCGCCGGCGCCGTTCTACAACTTCGCCCACGTCCCCCAACATCACGTCGCTCGAACAGCATTGGGAGGACAAGACGCTCGGCCGGGCTTGGCGGAAGGCCGATCGCTATGACGACATCCACATGCCGAAGAACACGGCGGCCGGCTTCGTCATCGCAGTCTTCAGCTTCGTCCTCTGCTTCGCCCTCGTCTGGCACATGTGGGCCGTCGCCGCGATCGGACAGATCGGGATGGTCTGCACCTTCATCGCCCGCACCTACGACCGCGACGTCGATTATTATGTCCCGGCTGCCGAGGTCGCGCGTATCGAGACGGAGCGCCATGCGCTCCTCGCCAAGGCGCTCTGATCATGAACATCGCAGTCACCACACCCGCGCTCGACGCCATCGGCGGTGCGCCCGGGTCTCATGCCGACCATGACGACGGATCCAAGACCATTCTCGGGTTCTGGATCTACCTGATGGGCGATTGCCTGATCTTCGCCTGCCTGTTCGCGACGTTCGCCGTGCTCGCCGGCAACGTCGCGGGGGACCGAGCGGACGGGAGCTCTTCGACCTGCCCTATGTGGCGATCGAAACGGTACTGCTGCTCGTCAGCAGCTATACCTTCGGCCTCGCCACGCTCGGCGTTCTGGCGGGGGCGCGCGGGAGAGTGCTCGCCTGGCTCGCCGTCACCTTCCTGCTCGGCGCGGCGTTCATCGGCCTGGAGGTGCACGAGTTCGCCCTCCTCATCGGCGAAGGCGCAGGTCCGAGCCGCAGCGCCTTTCTCTCCGCCTATTTCACCCTGGTCGGCACCCACGGTGTCCACGTCGCGGCAGGCCTCGTCTGGCTCGCCGTGATGATGCACCAGGTCTTCCATTTCGGGCTCGACGGGATCGTGCGGCGCCGCCTCGCCTGCCTCAGCCTGTTCTGGCACTTCCTCGATCTCGTCTGGATCTGCGTTTTCACCTTCGTCTATCTCAGGGGAGCGTTGTGATGGCCGCCGATCCTCTTCACCATGACGCGCCGCATCCCGCGGCGCACGGAGGCTTCGGGATCTATAGCGGCGGGTTCGTGCTGTCGCTCATCCTCACGGGCCTTTCCTTCGCGACCGTCATGAGCGGCGCCGTGCCGAGCGGCATGATGCGCCCGGCGATCACTGCGCTCGCCCTGGTCCAGCTTCTGGTCCAGCTCGTGTTCTTCCTGCATCTCGGCACCGCGCCGGAGCAGCGCAGCAACATGATGATCTTCTTGCTCACGGTGCTGTTGATCGCGACCGTAGTGGCCGGCTCGCTCTGGGTGATCCACAACGCGAACCTCAATATGATGCCGACGCAGATGTCGCCGGATCAGGCGCGGGTGAAGAACTAGGCTCAGGCGGACGCGAGCCCCGCCGGCGTGGTCGCAGGACTCCGGCAAGTCTACGGCGCCGCTTTCCCACCCAGGCCGTACATGATAGGCAGATTGTAGGGATAATGAACGGACAGAGCGAGAACGCCGCATGTGGAGGCCGAGGCTCATCGAGACCTCTCGGATGAAATATCTCGGCATCGTCGAGGCGTTGGAGGCGGACATCCGCTCGGGTCGCGTCGCCCGCGGCGACCGCGTGCCGCCCCAGCGGGCGATCGCCGAGGCTCTCGGGGTCGACCTGACCACCGTGACCCGCGCCTTCAACGAAGCCCGGCGCCGCGGTTTGGTCGATGCCCAGGCCGGCCGCGGCACCTTCATCAGCGAAGGCGTCGAAGGCGACGGCGGCGACCGGCGGCCACCCCTGATCGACCTCAGCATGAACATCCCGTCGCAGCCCTCGGCGGTCGACTTCCGCAAGATGCTGCCGGCCGGCGTCGCCGGCGTGCTCGGAAGCGCGAAGGGGCTTCTCCACCTGCATTATCAGGACAGCACCGGCGCAGACCCGGACCGATCGGCCGCCGTGAGCTGGCTCGGAACCCGGATCGAAGGGCTCGCGCGGGACCGGCTCGTGGTGACGGCCGGCGCCCAGTGCGCCCTCTACGGCGTGTGCGAACTGCTCCTCGGGCGCGGCGACGTGGTGGCGGCCGGCGCCCTCACCTATCCGGGGCTCAAGGCCGTCGCGATCCAGAAGGGGCTCGTGCTCGAGCCGCTCGCCATGGACGCGCTCGGCATCATCCCGGACGCCTTCGAGAAGGCCTGCCGCGAGCGGCGACCGAAGCTGCTCTACGTCATTCCGACGATCGACAACCCGACGACGGCCACCCTGCCGGAGGAGCGTCGGCGCTCGCTCGCCGCGATCGCGCGGACCCACGACGTGACGATCGTCGAGGACGATCCCTACGCCCCACTCCGGCCGACCCGGACGGCCGCCTTCGCGGAGCTCGCGCCCGACATCACCTGGCACATCGCGACCTTGTCGAAATGCGTCACGCCGGCGCTCCGCGTCGCCTATCTCGTCGCACCGTCGGCGGCGAAGGCGCTGCGGGTCGCCGGCGTCCTGCGCGCCACCGTTCTGATGGCGCCGCCTTTGATGTCGGCGCTTGCGAGCCGCTGGATCGCCGACGGATCGCTCGAAGAGGTGACGAAATCGATCGTCGCCGAAAACGCCGAGCGCCAGACGCTTGCGGCTGCCATTCTCGGCGGCCTCGACTTCGCCGCCGATCCGTTCGGGCATCATCTCTGGCTACCGCTGCCCGATCATTGGCGCGCCGCCGACTTCGCCGAACACGCCGACCGCGCCGGAGTCTCCATCGTCCCGAGCGCGGCCTTCGCAACCATGGCCCACCCGATCGAAGCGGTGCGCATCTCCCTCGGCGTCGCCCCCGACCGTGGCGACCTCGAGGACGGCCTGCGGCTCCTCGCGAGCCTGATCGCCCAACCCTCGCTCGGCGCGAAGGCCGTGGTCTAGACGGGTCGGGCGCATCGGTTCACGCCACGCGGCGGGCTGCGCTCGTGAAGTCTGCCGCGAAGGTTTCGGCGATGGCGAGCACGGCGGCATGGATCGGGCCCGAGGTGATGGTCGGGATCACCGAGGCATCAACGATGTAGGCGCCGTCGAAGCCGCGCAGCTTCAGATCGGCATCGACCACGCTCTCGGAATCGGCCCCCATGCGGCAGGTGCCGAGCGGGTGGTGGTGGGTGATCACGGCCCGGGCGATGAAGGCGTCGAGGTCGGCCTCGCTGCGGACGTCGAGGCCGGGATAGATCTCCTCGGCCCGCCAGTCGTCGAGCGCGGCGTGATGGCCGACCTCCCGGGCGAGCTCGAGCGCCCGGCGCACCAGACGGCGATCGTGGTCGGTCGTGAGATAGGCCGGATCGATCATCGGCCGATCGTCGAGGTCCGGGCCGGTGAGGGTCAGCCGGCCGCGGCTCGTCGGGTGCGTCACGCCGGAGAGGATCGTGAAGGCGCTGCCGTACTCGGGCGCGGCGAAGCACTCGGACACGGTCGGGGCGGCGACGCAGCCGAGCACGACGTCGGGCGGACCGTCCGCCCGGGTCGGATCGTCCGCGTTGAGATACATGAGCGATTCCGAGTGCTGCAGGAGCGACGGCGGCACCGGCCGCTTGGCGCGGTAGACGTTGCCGGCGGTCAGCAAGTGATCGTGCAGGTTGGCGCCGACGCCCGCCACATCCGCGACGCAGGCGACACCGACGGCTTCAAGGTCGGCGGCCGGACCGATCCCGGAGCGCATGAGAAGAAGCGGCGAGGCGATCGCACCGGCGGCGAGGCAGATCAGGGACGCCGAGACCGTCTTCGTCGTGCCGCCGTGCTCCATAACGATGCCGGTGACACGGCTCCCGTCGAGAACGAGGCGGTGGACGCGCGCGCCGGTGACGAGCGTCAGGTTCGGGCGGTCGAGGATCGGAACCAGGTAGGCGTCGGCGGCGCTGACGCGGCGCCCGCCCCGGATGGTGAGCGAATTCGGCGCCAGACCATTGAGCGGGCCGGCATTGTGATCGCCGATTTCGGGGACGCCGAGGGCGCGACCCGCCGCCATGTAGGCGCGCACGACGGGGCTCACCTCGGCATCCGGCAGATAGACGGGCAGCGGGCCGGCGTCGCCATGGGCGGGCCCTGCCCCGCCGGAGAAGGCTTCGAGCCGCCGGAAGGCCGGCAGCAGCCCCTCATAGGACCAGCGCGCCGAACCGGTCGCGGCCGCCCACGGCGCAAAATCGTCGGCGTGGCCGCGCACATGGGCCATGGCATGGAGGCAGCTCGAGCCGCCGACGATGCGCCCACGGGGCCAGGGATGGATGCGGCCAGCGGTTCCCGCCTGCGGCACCGTGCGGTAGGCCCAATCGTAAGGCCGATCCTGCAAGGTCGGCCATTTCTGCGGGATGGCGATGTCGGGATCGTTCGGGTGCTCGCCCGCCTCGATCAGGCCGACGGAAAGGTTGGGGTCCTCCGAGAGGCGCGCGGCGAGTACCGAGCCCGCCGACCCGGCGCCGATGATGAGAACGTCGAAGCCGAGCGGGGCAGACGCGGATGGGTCGAACGCAGACATGACAGTTCCTCTCCGCCCGGCGGGGCGGCGCATGACGACGGGCCCGCGCGGGGGCCGCGCGGTGCGGATGGGAGAAATCGAAGCCGGCACGCGAGCGCAGGGCGCTCCGTGTCGGTGGCGCGCTAGATCAGCCCGCCGGGGGCGAGGCGGCCCATGATCTTCTGCTGCACGGCGGCGAGGTGCTGCCACATCGCCCGCTCCGCTGCCTCGGGATCGCGGGCGGCGATCGCTTCGGCGATATGGCGGTGCTCGGCGTCGCGGGAGCGGACGCGCTCGGGCACCAAGGTCGCGTCGCTGTCGGTGAAGCGCAGCCGCCCGTCGCTCGCGACCCGGTGCAGGATCACATAGAGTTCGGAGGCGAGCCCGTTGCGCGATCCGGCGGCAATCGCCTTGTGGAAGACCATGTCGGCCGCGATCGGATCGGCGTCGGCCGCCGTCGTCGCCGCGCGCAGGATGCGGTCGATCTCGACCGGCGTCGCACGCAAGGCCGCGAGACGGGCGAGCGCCGGCTCGAGCACCATACGCAATTCCATCACCTCGAGGGGATTGGTCGAGTTGATGAGGCTGCGGCCGCTTTCGAGCCCGGTCGAGGCGCGCCGGCCGGCACGGGCCGGCTCCAGCTCGCCGCGGGCGCGCAGCACGCCAAGGGCGCGGCGCAAGGTGTGGCGCTTGACGCTGAGCTCTTCGGCAACCACCCGCTCCGGCGGCATCGTCCCCGTCTTCGCGATGATGCTGCGGACCGCCTCGACCAGATCGTCGAAGGACGACTCATCCTGCCGCCCGGCGGCGCGGCCGGCAGCCGGGCGTCTGCCCGCCCTGCGTTCGGATTTGTCCGCCATCGCGTCCATCGAGGTCACACCTGTTCTTGCGTCTGACGCGCGGTCCGGCCGGGCACCGGACCCCGCTGCGTGCTCGGGACTCGCCCCGAAGTGTAGAATTCGCGGCGCCCAGTTACAACATTGGTTGCCCTCTGGTCGAGCATCTTTCGCCCTCTCGTCGCACCGCACGCAGCCTGCGCGCGAAAGCGGCGATCCCGCCGAAAGCCGGCCCCCGCCGCGGCGGCGGCGGATCCGCTCGCCCGAGCGGCGGGATGAGCGCACATGGCAAAAGCGGTTGCCGAACCGCGAGCGGGATGCGAAGCTTTGACCATTATAACCAATACGGTCGTTTTTTGGTTGAGCTTCGCGAGCCGCGACCGGCCGTATTTCCCCGCCCGCCCCGAGCCCAGAGCAGCACGATGCGTTACAAGCCGTCCGATCATCCGGTCTTCACGTTGACGACCGGACCCGTCGATGCCTATCCCGCGGTTCTGCGCGGCCTCGCCTCGACGGTGCTCTACGATTACGACCCGGCCTTCCAGGCGACCTATCAACGGGTCGCGGAGAAGCTCGCGACCATCGTCAAGTCCGAGACGATGCCGGTCGTGCTCCACGGCGAACCGGTGCTCGCCCTCGAAGCCGCCGCCGCCTCGCTGATCGGCCGCGACGACGTCGTGCTGAACCTGGTCTCGGGCGTCTATTCCAAGGGCTTCGAAGGCTGGGCGGCGCGCTCCGGCGCCAAGGTGATCGAACTCGCCGTGCCCTACGACAAGGTCATCGATCCCGCAGACGTCGCCCGCGCCCTCGCCGCCCATCCGGAGGTGACCGTCGTCGCCGCCTGCCACCACGACACCCCGTCGGGCACCATCAACCCGGTCGCCGACATCGGCCGCGAGGTCGCCCGCCACGGCGCCGTCTTCCTGGTCGACGCCGTCTCGTCGTTCGGCGGCATGGCGGTCGATGCCGCCTCGGCGCATGTCGATCTCTTCGTGACGGGGCCCAACAAGTGCCTCGGCTGTCCGCCCGGCCTGTCGATCCTCGGCGTCTCGAACAAGGCGTGGGCGAAGATGAAGGCGAACCCGAACGCTCCGCGCGCCTCGATCCTCAGCATCCTCGATTGGGAAGAGGCCTGGCGCCACGACAAGCCGTTCCCGTTCACGCCGTCCGTCGCCGAGATCAACGGCCTCGAGGCGGCGATCGACCTCTATCTCGCCGAAGGCCCGGAGCGGGTCTGGGCACGCCACGACCTCACCGCCCGGGCCTGCCGCGCCGGCATCGCGGCGATGGGGCTCGCGATCTGGCCGGCAGAGGAGCGCTTCGCCTCGCCGACCGCGACCGCCGTCAAGATTCCGGCCGGCATCGACGAGGCCGCGCTGCGCGCCGAAATCCGCGCCCGTTACGGCGTGGTGCTTTCCTCCGGCCGCGGCGAGACGCTCGGCAAGCTGACCCGCATCGGCCACATGGGCCCGACCGCGCAGCCGCTCTACGCCATCGTCGCGCTGACGGCCCTCGGTGGCGCCCTCTCCGCCCTCGGCCATAAGGTCGATGTGGGCGCGGGCGTGGCCGCCGCGTTGGCCGTCATCGACGCCGCCTGAAAGGCGACCGAGGCGGGGCGCGATCCTCATCGCGCCCCCCGCACATAATGGAGGCCGAGCGCGGGCGGCAGGCTCGCCCGCCGGCCGAACAGGACGAGGATCGCGAGCACCGCCGCGAACGGCAGCATCTGGATCACGTCGGTCGGGATATCGACGCCGGCGACCTGGAGCGCGGTGGTGATCGACAGGCAGGCGCCGAACAGGAGCGCGCCGAGCAGCACCCAGAGCGGCTTTCCGCGCGCCAGCATGGCGAGCACGATGCCGATGAAGCCGGCCCCGTTGGTCATGAACGGGATGAAGATGCCGGCGCCGACCTCGGCCATGAACGCGCCGCCGATGCCCGCCAGGAAGCCCGTCGTCAGCACCGCGAAGGTGCGCACCCGCACGACGTCGACGCCCGCCGCATCGAGCGCCGCCGGCTTGTCGCCCGCCGCCTGCAGGGCAAGGCCGAGCTGGGTCGAGCGAAAAACATAGGCGACGAACGGGACAGCCAGAATCGCCAGGTAGACGATCGGCGGCCGGTTGAACAGCGCCGGGCCGATCGCGGGGATCGACGACAGACCGGGGATCGCCAGCGTCTCGACGGCCGGCAGGCGCGGATAGGACTGGGCGAACTGGAAATGGTGCAGGAGCGCGGTCAGACCTTCGGCTCCGAGCGTCAAGGCGATACCGATCACGATCTGGCTGAGGCCGAGGCGGACGCAGAAGATCGCCATCAGGAGCGCGACCGCCATGCCGCCGACCCCGCCGCCGAGAAAGCCGAGCCAGATTGAGCCGGTCTCATAGGCGATCAGGAAGCCGACATAGGCGCCGATCAGCATCATGCCCTCGATGCCGATATTGAGGACGCCGGCCTTCTCGGAGATCTGCTCGCCGAGGCCCGCGAGCAGGAGCGGCAGGCCCGCGGTGAGCGCGCCGAGAATGAGCGAGGTGAGGAATGCTTCGGTGAAGAGAGCCGACATGATCACTTCCCCGCCGCGCGACGACGTTGGTCGAGATATTCGGTGATGCCGAGCATCACCAGGAGGATTGCCACCACAACCAAGGTGAAGAAGTTCGGCACGCCGGTGCGCCGCGCCGCGCTCTCGCCACCGATCGACAAGACCGAGAACAGGAAGACGAAGGCGATCGAGGCGAAGCCGTTGAAGCGGGCGAGAAACACGAGCGGCACGACGGTCAGGCTGTAGGCGGGGTTCCAGTCGGCGCGGACATTGCCCTGCACGCCGAGGATCTCGACCGCCCCGCCGAGCCCCGACAGCGCCGCGGAGATGGCGAAGACGGCAACGGTGAGCGCCGGCACCGGCAGGCCGGCATGGATCGCCGCCCGCGGGTTCGCCCCGACGATCCGAAGCTTCAGCCCGAAGGCGGTGCGGGTCATCACCAGATGGACCAAGATGATCGCGGCGAGGCCGATCAGGAGGCCCGACGAGATCGTGGTATCGAACAGACGCGGCAACCGGTCGGCGACCGCGAGCGTGCGGGTCTGCGGCACTGTCGTCGCGGGGTCACGGAAGGCGAGTTTGACGAGCACGTTGGCGAACGAGACGCCGAGAAAGGTCATCATCAGCGTGGTGATGATCTCGTTGACGCCCTGATAGGCCTTGAGGAGCGCCGGCAGCACCGACCACGCCGCACCGACGGCCGCACCGACGACCAGGCAAACGACGAGCGTCGCCCAATCCGGCAGCACGTGGATGAGGAGCGGTGCGAGCGCGGCGACCACCACGGCGCTGAGCAGGAACTGGCCGTCGCCGCCCAGATTCCAGATCCCGGCGCGGAACGCCACGATGAGACCGGAGGCGATGAGGAGGAGCGGCGCCATTCGCGTCAGCGTCGCCTGGACGCCGTAGGGCGACAGCAGCCCGCGCTCGACCACGTAGGAATAATAGGCGAGCGGATTGACGCCGAGCGCGAGCAGCACGAGGCCGGACAGCACCAGGGCTCCGACGACGGGGACGAGGGCCATCGCGACGAGCCGGAGCCGCGCCCGAAGCGCCTCGGTGCGGGGAGTGAGGACGGCATCGCCGCCGATCTGGACGCTATCCGTCATGCCGCAACGCCACTCATCAGTTCGCCGACCCGGTTGCGGGCCTCGCCGTCGTTGGGAACCACCCCGACCACCCGCCCGCCCGACATGACGGCGATCCGGTCGGAGAGCTCGAGCACCTCCTCGAGGTCGGTCGAAATCAGCACCACCGCGAGGCCGCGATCGGCGGCGTCGCGAATGCGCTGGCGGGTCGCGCGGATGTTCTGCACGTCGAGACCGTAGGTCGGCTTGGCGAAGATCACCGCGCGCGCCTCACCGGAGAGCTCCCGGGCGAGCAGCGCCTTCTGGATGTTGCCGCCGGAGAGCTTGCCGATGGCGGTCTCGATGCCCGGCGTGCGGACGTCGAATTCAGAGACAAGCCGGCGCGCGTGGGCGGCGATCGGTTCGGGTCGCTCGATGCCGCGCAGCCAGAACGGCGCTTCGCCGACCTGCTTTAGGAGCAGGTTCAGGGAGATCGGAAACGCCCCGACGGTGCCCTCGCTGAGGCGGTCGTCGGTGACGTAGCGCAGGCCGCGGCGGCGGCGATCGCCGACGTCGAGCCGTTCGATCGCCTCGCCGGCGAGGCGGATGGCCCCGGCCGCGAGGCGCCGCTGGCCGGCGAGCGCCTCGGCGAACTGCTTCTGTCCGTTGCCGTCGATGCCCGCGAGGCCGACGATCTCGCCGGCCGCGACCGAGAGGTCGATACCGCTCACCGGCACCGCCGCGTCTTCGACCGCGAGGCCGGCGATCTCGAGGATCGGCGCGGAGGAGGCCATACGCCGGCGCGCCGGCTTCGCCGCGGCGTCGGCCGCCGCGATGTCCGTGCCGAACATCAGGCGGATGATCTCGGCCGTCGCCGCCGCCGAGCCGAGGGCCGCGAGGCGCTCCGGCGCGATCTCGCCCACCTTGCGCCCGAGGCGCAGCACGGTGATGCGGTGGCCGAAGGCGAGGGCCTCGTTGAGCTTGTGGGTGATGAAGACGACGGAAAGGCCGAGCTTGACGAGCCGCCCCATCAGCGCGCCGAGGTCCTCGGCCCCCTTCGGCGTCAGCATCGCCGTCGCCTCGTCGAGGATGAGGACGCGGCTCCCGCGCATCAAGGCGCGGACGATCTCGACCTGCTGCTGTTCGCCGAGGGAGAGCGATCCGACCTTGGCATTGGGGTCGATCTTGACGCCGATATCGGCGCACACCGCGGCCATCTTGGCGGCGACGGCGGCGCGGTCCGGCCGCGACCACCAGCGGCGGCCGAGCGCGATGTTGTCGACGACGCTGAGCGAGGGCACCAGCATCGAGTGCTGGAAGACGGTTCCGATGCCGAGCTCGAGCGCGCGGGCCGGGGAATCGATGCGCTGCTCATGGCCGTCGATGAGAATGCCGCCTTCGTCCGGCACCTGGATGCCGGAGAGCATGCCGACCAAGGTCGACTTGCCGGCCCCGTTCTCGCCGAGCAGAACATGGACCTCGCCGGGCCAAAGATCGAACGCGACGCGATCGTTCGCCACCACGCCTGGGAAGCGTTTGGTGACGTGATCGAGGGTCACGATCGGGCGCAGGCTGGCGCCGGCCGTGTGCGGCGGAGGGGCGGAATGGGAAGCGGACAGCGTCATGATCGGGACGAACTCTCGGCCGCGCCCCCATCGGAGGGCGACGGCGAAGGACAGGGACGCCCCGCAGGGGCGCCCGAGACGGGGGCGACGCGAACACCGTCGCGCCGCCCGCCGGCGATCCTCACTGCGCAGTCGGCAATTGCTGCACGAGCTTGTGGACACTGTCGGCGTCGAAGTGCGGCGTGACCTTGATCTTGCCGTCGACGATGTCCTGACGCAGCGCCTCGATCTGGGTCCAGACGTCGTCGGGGATGTGGCTCGTCTTCAGAAGCTTGACCGAGCCGTCGGCCAGATGAATGTCGTAATTGTGCGTACCGTATTTGTCGGCCTTGATGTCCGAGATCATCGCCGTATAGACCGGCGTCAGGTTCCAGACCACCGAGCTCAAGAGATTGCCCTTGTCGATCGGGGTCTTGTCGCCGATGACGTCGATGAAATAGACCTTGCCGCCGTCGGTCGCCTTGTTGGTCTCGACCGCCTGAAGCATGCCGAAGCTCGAGCCGTTGCCCTGGCCGAAGATGATGTCGGCGCCCGCGGCGATCAGCGCCTCGGTGACGCGCTTGCCGCCGGCCGCATCCGAATAGGCCGCCGGGCCGATCACCGCATAGCGCACCACGATGCCCGGCTTCTCCGCCTTGGCGCCTTCCGCGAACGCCGCGGACTGGGCGTTCCACGACGGAGGCTCGCCGGAGACGACGATGCCGACGGTGCCGGTGCGCGACATCTTCGCCGCGAGGCGGCCGGCGAGATAGGCGCCCTCGTGACCGCTCGCGGTGTAGTCGGCGACGAGGCCGGCTTTAAGCGCATCCGGACGGTCCACGATCGCGACCGGAACCTTCATCTCCTCGCCCACTTCCGGCGCGGCGGTGTTGTAGCCGCTGGCATGGGCAATCAGGAGCCCGGCGCCGTCCTCGGCGAGTTCGCGAAGCGTCGGGCGCACGTCGCCGTAGCCGAGATTGTCGGCGACCATCACCTTGATGCCGGCCGCGGCGCCGGCCGCCTTGGCGGCGTCGATGCCCTGCTGGTTCCAGCCATAATCGGTGCCGGCTTCCGGCGTCAGGATCGCGATCGCCTTCAGTTCCGCCGCACCCGCCATCGGCGCCAGGCCGATCAGCGCGAGCGCCACACTGCAAAGAAGAAGCTTACGCATCTTTGTGTTCCCCTGTTTCCGAACGATGTTCTCTGGTGGCTTATTTTGTAATTGTAGTTTCGATTGTTCTTTTAGACGTCCCCGACTATTGTTATTTAAACTCCATGTTTCCCGCGGAGATCAATAGAGATGTCGGATTTTTTAGCGCGCAGCGCGGCCGTCGCCCTTCTCGTGACGAGCGTGCTGGTGGGATGGGGTTCGGGCACAGGCCCGCTCGCCACCGGCACAGCCCAAGCCGAGGAGGCCATGGTTGTGCAGCGTGGCACGGAAGGGCTGAGTCCGGTGCCGTTCCGCGTGGCGAACCAGTCCGATCAAGCCATCGTCTGCGCCGCGGCAACAGCGCACTGGTACTCGATCGAGATCGGACGAGCTCAACCAAATACGGAATTGGTTGAGACGATTTGGTCGAAGCCGGCGACCGGCGAAGTGTTTGCCCTCAACACACACGAGGACCACATGCCGATCCAGACGCTGTGGTGCGGCCTCGCCGGCGCGGACGTCTCGACCCGCACCGAGATTCGCCTCGAGCGGAAGATCGGCGTGAAGGAACCCGCGATCAGCCTGACCTGCACGAGCGATCCGGCGGCCCACAGGCTGGCGTGCCGCCGCCTGGGCGCCGAATGATCGGCCGGGTCGTCCGATGATCCGCATACCGACCTCCCCCGCAGTTCGATGACCGCGCCGAAGCGTCCGTGTTTCTCAACCAAAAAGCCAGAACCAAACGATCTGGTCAAGAGAATGGGCGGCCATTCCGGTCGTTCCAGAAATTCCAACACGATTGTCGCCACTGACGCTGCCTCATTTAGCGGCAGCGTAAATCGTGAAAAACTCAATGTTTCTGGGCATCAATCCGGAACATTTTGCTGCCGTTGAACAACAAAGTTTCAAATTTCGCGGTCGAGACTAAATTTTGGGCCCCGACCGCTCCCGCGATTGGGGCTTGACCATTTTCGGCGATTAATGGTTGGATCATGCCACCCGAGCCCGACACGAGCGTGCGCCGCCGGTTGCCCCGCGCCGCCCCGCCGATGTGCCTGACCAAGGACTACCAGAAGAGCGTCCGGGAAGCGGGTCCTTCAGAGGAGAGCGGACGATGAACGCGCAAACACAGACACGGGATGTGCCGGTCGCACACAAGCTGAAGACCGGAGCCGAATTCAAGGCGACGCTCGACGACGGACGCGCCATCTGGGTGAACGGCAAGCGGATCGCGAGCGTGTTCGAGGAGCCCGCGCTCGCCGCCGGCGTCGATCTCGTCGCCTCGATGTTCGACGACCAGTTCAAGCCGGAATTCGCGGACGCCACCACCTGCATCGACCCCGACAGCGGCGCGATCGTCAGCCGCGCCTGGCAGGTGCCGCGCACGATCGAAGACCTCGCCGATCGCCGCAAGCTGATCGAATATACGAGCCTCAAGACCGCCGGCACCTTCGGCCGCCCGCCCGACCTCGCCCCGGCGATCGCCGTCGGCCTCCTCGCCTACCTGCCGACCTTCAAGGCGAAGAAGTCGCTGATCGATGGTTGCGCGCCGGATTTCGCCGAGAACATCGAGCGCTACGTCGCCTTCGGCCGCGACAACAACCTGACCGCCTCCGAAAGCCTGACCGGCCCGCAGAACGACCGCTCGTCGGCCAAGGGCTCGGAGTCCTCGCTCCTCAAGGTCAAGAACGTCGAGAAGGGCGGCATCCGCATCTCCGGCGCCAAGACCGTCGGCTCCATCTCGGCCCAGGCCAACGAGATCTTCTTCACCAACCTCGGCGGCATCCGCGAGACGCCGGCGGAGGCGTGCATCTGGGCGTCGGTTCCGATCGCCTCGGACGGCATCAAGCTCATCTCGCGCGAGATGGTCTCCCATCCCGGCGCCGACCCGTTCGACCATCCGATCGCGAGCCTCGGCGAGGAAGCCGACCAGTTCATCGTCTTCGACAACGTGTTCGTACCGACCGACCGGATCTTCAATCTCGGCGATCCGACCGCGATGCAATATTACGGGCCGGTCTGCGTGTTCGCCCACTGGCACGTGCTGACCCGCCTCGCCGTCAAGGCGGAGCTCTTCGTCGGCGCCGGCCAGCTCGTGCTCGACGTGCTCGGCACCGGCCACATTCCGGCGGTGCAGGGCATGCTCGGCGAGCTCATCGAATATGCCCAGACGCTGCGCGCCTTCATCTACGCGGCCGAAGCCAAGGCGAAGCCGACCGAGGGCGAGGTGATGGCGCCGGATGTCGGTATGCTCACCGCCGGACGGCTCTATTCGATCCAGCACTACCCCCGCATCATCCACACGCTCCAGGAGCTGTGCGGCCAGGGCCTCGTGATGCGCTTCGGCAAGGCGGCGTTCGAGAACCCGGACATCGGCCATCACCTCAAGGACCTGTTGCCCGGCAAGGGCGTCAGCGCCGAGGTGAAGGAGCAATTGATGAACTTCATCTGGGACATGACCTCGAGCTCGCTCGCCGGCCGCGTCGCACTGTTCGAGAACGTGAACGCGAGCCCGGCTCCCCGGCTGCGCGAACGCCTCTACAACGAGGTGAAGCGCGACCGCTTCGTCGAGCAGGTGAAGACGCTCGCGCGCATGCCCTGATCGGGCGTCGCGACCGGCGAAGCCGCGCCACATCCGCCGGGCCCCTCTCGGGCCCGGCCCGGACCAACGAGCGGGGCGCCAAGCGCGCCTCGCGGCGGAACGGGGAGACGCGCCATGGTGCGCGAAACGGTCGGGACGGAACCGCCGGGCGGGGATGTCGTCGGCGCCTTCTATGATGCCTACAATGCCGGAAACGCCACGGCCGCGGCGGCGCTCTATGCCGATGACGGCTGGCACGAGGAGGCGCACAACGGCGCCCGCCGTGCCGGGCGGCAGGCTCTGCGCGAAGGGCTCGAGCGCTTCTTCGCCTTCCTGCCCGACGCCCGTTGGGAGCGCCGCGAGCAGATCGCCGCCGGCGCGTCCGTCGCCGTCGTCTATACCCTGACTGGCCATCTCGGCATCGACCTCAAGGGCGCGCCGACCAAAGGGCGCCCGATCACACTCGACGGCATCCACGTCTTCGAGATTGCGGACGGCGCCATCGTCGGGACCCGCGATTATTGGGACCCGACCGCGTTCGGCCGTCAGATCGCAACCACACCCGCGACGGGGACCGGCGCGAGGGAGCCTGGCGCATGACGGACGAACCCGCCGACCTCGACGCCGCGACGCCGACGACCCCGCGCCACGCCGGCTTCGCCGAGTACGAAGCCTATGACGCGACCGGGCTCGCCGCCCTCGTGCGCACCGGGGATGTGACGCCGGACGAGCTCCTCGATGCCGCCCTGTCGCGGATCGAAGCCCACGAGCCGGCGCTCCACGCCCTCGTCCACCGCTTCGAGGATCGCGGCCGCCAGGCGATCGCCGCAGGCCTGCCCGACGGTCCGTTCACGGGCGTGCCGTTCCTGCTCAAGAACACCGGGCTCGAACTCGAAGGCACCATCCTTTCGACCGGCTCGCGCCTGTTCGCGGACGCGGTCTCGCCGCGCACCGGCACGCTGGTCGCGCGATACGAGGCGGCGGGGCTCGTGCTCATCGCCAAGTCGAACACGCCCGAGTTCGCGCTGAGCTTCACGACCGAGCCCGACGCCTTCGGCCCGAGCCGCAATCCGTGGGATATATCCCGCAGCCCCGGCGGCTCGTCGGGCGGCTCCACAGCCGCCGTGGCCGCCGGCTACGTTCCGATGGCGAACACGTCGGACGGCGCCGGCTCGACCCGCCTCCCCGCCTCCCATTGCGGCCTGTTCGGCTTCAAGCCGAGCCGCATGCTGAACCCGCTCGGGCCGATCGCCGTCGAGGCGATCGCCGGCATGTCGACGCCCCACGCGGCGAGCTGGAGCGTGCGCGACAACGCCGCCCTGCTCGACGCCACCGCGGGCCCCGACATCGGCGACCCTTACGCCGTGCCGCTCGGCGCGGAGAGCTACCTGAGCGAGGTGGGACGCGAGCCCGGCCGTCTCCGGATCGGCTTCACCCCCGCCTCCCCGCTCGGAACGCCTGTCGACCGCGAATGCGTCCGGGTCGCCTGCGAAGCCGCCGACCTCTGCGTCGAACTCGGCCATCACGTCGAGGAATGCGAGGCCGGCTACGACGCCCATGCCCTGATGGCGGCGTGGCGTATCATCGTCGGCGTCAATGTCGCGCCGGCGGTCGAGATGCGCGGCAAGGCGCTCGGCATCGCCGACCCGCTGAGCCTCCTCGAACCCGTCAACGCAGAATGGGTCGAGGAGGCGCGGCGCCTACCGGCGACGGCCTATCTCGGCGCCGTCAATACGCTGCACCAGACCGCTCGGGCGCTCGGCCGCTTCTTCCAGCGCTACGACATCCTGCTGTCGCCGACCGCCGCGGAGCTGCCGCCACCGCTCGGGGCGCTCGCGGGCGCGGGCAAGAGCCTCGATCGCTTTTACGAGGCGTTCTGGACCCATGCCCCCTTCACCTGCGCCTTCAACGCGGCGGGGTGCCCGGCGATGAGCGTGCCGCTCGGGCACTCGACCTCGGGGCTCCCGATCGGCGCGCATTTCGGCGCCGGCTTCGGGCGCGACGGTCTCCTGTTCCGCCTCGCCGGCCAGATCGAACGGGCGCGCCCCTGGTTCGGCCGACGGCCGCCGCTCGGTCTCGGGGGCACCGCATGACCGACCTCCTGACCCTCTCGGCCCGCGAGACGGCGCGCCGCGTCCGCGCCGGCGACGTCAGTGCGGAGGCGGTCTGCGCCGCCTTCGCCGACCGGATCGCCGAGCGCGAACCGGACGTGCAGGCCTGGACTTACTACGACCGCGACCGCGCCCTCGCGGAGGCGCGCGGGGTGGCGGCCGGGCCGCTCGCCGGCATCACGTTCGGGGTCAAGGACGTCATCGACACCGCCGACATGCCGACCGGGTACGGCTCGGCCCTCTACGAGGGCTTCCGCCCGGTCGCCGATGCGCCCGTCGTCGCCCTCGCCCGCCGCCTCGGCGCGGTGATGATGGGCAAGACGGTCTCGACCGAATTCGCCATGGCGAGCCCCGGCAAGACCCGCAACCCGGCCGCGCTCGACCATACGCCGGGCGGCTCGTCGAGCGGCTCGTGCGCGGCCATCGCCGCCGGCATGGTCCACGTCGCCTTCGGCACCCAGACGTCGGGGTCGGTCGTGCGTCCCGCCTCCTTCTGCGGAATCGTCGGCTACAAGCCGAGCTTCGGCACGCTCAACCGCGCCGGGGTCAAAGCGCTCTCCGACAGCCTCGACACCATGAGCCTGCTCGCCCGCGACGTCCGCGACGCCGCGTTCGCGACCGCCACCCTCGCCGAAATGCCGTCCCTCGAACTCGGGACCGTCACCGCGCCGAAGACCGTCGGCCTGTTCCGCACCTCGCGCTGGGACTTGGCCGAGCCCGCGACCCGCGACGCACTCGACCGCGCCGCGGACGCCCTGCGCGCGGCCGGCGTGACCGTGCGCGAGCTCGCCGTGCCGGATGAATTCGAGCGGCTCTATGCCTATCACGACGCCGTCATGGGCTGGGAAACGCCACGCACCCTCGCGTTCGAGCATGGGCCGCTCGGCGACCGTATCGCGCCGCTGACCCGCGCCTTCCTCGACCAGCTCGCGAAGGCGACCCGCGCCGATTACGACGCCGCCCTCGCCGGCTTGAAGGATCGCGCGGCGATCCTCGACGGCCTTCTCGACGGCTGCGACGTGCTTCTCACCCCCGCTGCGCCCGGCGAGGCGCCGGCCGGTCTCGCGGCGACCGGCGATCCCGTCTTCAACAAGGTCTGGACGCTGCTCCACGGTCCCGCGATTGCCGTGCCCGCCGGCAATGGCCCGGGCGGACTGCCGGTCGGGGTGCAGGTGATCGGCCGTCTCGGCGACGATGCCGCGACGCTCACCGCCGCCGCCTTCCTCGAAGATTCGTTGGCGGAGAACCGGCCATGAGGCACCCGACGACACCCGAACCGCGGTCGCCTCTCGCGATCAGCCCCGAGCATATCCACCACGCGGAGCCGCACCTCGTCGAATCCTTCAAGCGCGCCATGGGCCTGCTCACCGGCGCCGTGACGGTGATCACCGCTGGCCACGGCGAGACGGCGCGCGGGCTCACCGCGACGGCGGTGTGCAGCGTCTCGATCGCGCCGCCGACGCTGCTCGTCTGCGTCAACCGCAACGGCGAGGCCCACCATGCCATCGCCGACAACGGCGCCTTCTGCGTCAACATCCTCGCCGAACAGAACCGTCCGGTCGCCGACCGCTTCGCGGGCCGTGCCGGGGCCAAGGGGTCGGAAAAGTTCCTCGGGGCCGATTGGGGTCCGCTCGTGACCGGGGCTCCGGCGCTCGGCGATGCCCTCGTCAGCATCGATTGCACGATCGCCGAGAGCGTCGAGGCCTACACGCACACCGTCTTCTTCGGAACCGTGCTTGCGGTGCGGCTCGGCCCGTCGCAGCCGCCCCTCGTCCATTTCGACCGCGCCTACCGCTCCCTGGCCTGATCGGCTTTCACGCCATCGGCCCAACACGAACCTTCAGGGGATTCCCGGACCGGGAAGATCATCACATGGCAATCAGTGATTTGGCTCTCGTCGAGGCCTGGAAGGACGTTCTGAAGCTCTCGAAGCTCACCGCGGGCGAACAGGTCTCGCTGCTCGTCAGCGACGACAGCAATCCGCAGCTCGTGTCGACCGCGCGCATCGCCGTCGGCCAGCTCGGCGGCATCCTGACGATCCTCCAGCTTCCGCCGCTCAACGGCGACGTGGCGCTCAGCCGCGACAAGTCGGGCTATGTCGGTCACACGGCGCTCAAGGGCAACCGGCCCGCGCTCGAGGCGATGAAGCACTCCGATCTCGTGATCGACACGATGATGCTGTTGTTCTCGCCGGAACAAGACGAGATCCTCAAGACCGGCGCGCGGATGCTGCTCGCCTGCGAGCCGCCCGAAGTGATGCTACGCATGAAGCCGAACGCCGACGACGGGCGCCGCGCGACGAACGCCGCGAACCGTCTCGCCACGGCGAAGACGATGACGGTGACGTCGAAAGCGGGCACGGATTTCCGCTGCGACCTCGGTCAATATCCGGTGCTCAAGCAGCAGGGCTTCGTCGACCGCGCCGGCGGCTGGGACCATTGGCCGAGCTGCTTCGTCGCCACCTGGCCGAACGAGGGCTCGAGCGAGGGCACCATCGTCATCGACACCGGGGATATCCTGCTCCCCTTCAAGCGTTATGCCCGGGAGCCGATCCGCCTCACCATCGAGGGCGGCGTGATCCGCAAGATCGAGGGCGGCTTCGAGGCCGAATATCTGCGCTCCTACATGGAGACGTTCGACGACCCGGACGCCTATGCGATGGCCCATGTCGGCTGGGGGCTGCACAACCGGGCCCACTGGACCACGCTCGGCCTCTATGACCGCGAGGCGGGCCTCAGCATGGACGCCCGCTCCTTCATGGGCAACTTCCTGTGGTCGAGCGGGCCGAACACGGAAGCCGGCGGCAACCGCGACACACCCTGCCACATGGACATTCCGCTGCGCGGCTGCTCGCTCTCGCTCGACGGCGAGCCGATGACGATCGACGGCCGCGTCATTCCCGCCGACCAGCTCTGAGGAGCCGACCGGGGCGGGTCCACCGCCCCGGTCGCTCACCTCACGCTTTCGCCGCAGCGGCCTTGGCATCCTCTTCGGCGAACACCTCGCGAGCGATGCGGAAGCTGTCGAGCGACGCCGGCACCCCGCAATAGATCGCGACCTGGAGGAACACCTCCCGGATCTCGTCGCGGGTCAGCCCATTGTTGAGGGCGCCGCGGACATGGAGCTTCAGTTCGTGGGGACGGTTCAGCGCCGCGATCATCCCGAGATTGAGGAGCGAGCGGTCGCGCCGGGCGAGTCCCGGCCGGCTCCACACTTCGCCCCAGCAATAGCGGGTGACGAGCTCCTGCAGCGGCCGCGTGAAATCGTCGGCCTCGGCCAGCGACTTGTCCACGTAGGCGCTGCCCACGACGGCGCGGCGAATTTCCAGGCCCTTCTCGTAAAGGTCGTCACTCATTGATGTGTCTCCGGATCATCGGCTGGGGCGGGGGTGAGAGCGAGCGCGGCGCGCGCGGCGTTCGCCACGTGCCGTTCTGCGAGACGACCGGCGCGCGGACCGTCTCGCGCCGCAAGCGCGGTCACGAGGGCATCGATCTCGGCGAGCGACGCGTCCTTGCGCGCGGGATCATTGAGCGAGCGCGCCCGGAGCAGACTGGTGCGCACGGCGAGCCGTTCGATCAGTTCGAGCGCCACGTCGTTACCGGCACCGCGGCAGAGCGCGCGATAGAAGGCGAGCTTGGTGTCGAGGATGTCGGGAAGCGGCCCGTTGGCGTAGGCGCTCACGAGCGCGGCCTCTGCGGCCCTGAGAGCGGCGACCGCCGGCGCGTCGGCGCGCTCGCAGAATTGACGCGCGACGAGGCCTTCGAGCGCAGCCCGCACGGCGTAGATGTTCTCGGCGTCGGCGCGGCCGAGCACCGCGACCGAAAGGCCCCGCGGCCCGGCGACGAGAAGCCCTTCGGTTTCGAGCTCGCGCAGCGCCTCGCGCAGTACGGTGCGGCTGACCCCGAGGGCGGCGCAGAGATCCTTCTCGAACAGCCGCTCGCCGGCGGGAAGCCCGCCGGTTTCGACGAGCCGCCGCAAAGTCGCGGCGAGCTTGCGCCGCAAGGGCGCGCTCTCCTGGACGATCGGGGCGATCTTGGCGCCGGCAACCATCTGCGAGCCTCTTCCTGCCGCTCAGCCGAGCAGGAAGGGATCGACGGCGGCGTGAAAGCCCTCCGGCCGGTCGAGGTTCGCCAGGTGGCGGGCGCCGTCGATCACGGCGAACTCGGCACCCGGGATGAGCCCGACGATCGCCTCGGAGAGAGACGGCGGCGTGCGCTGATCGCGCGAGCCGACGACGACGCGGGTCGGCACTGTCACACGCTTGAAGAGTTCGACCACATCGCTGGTGAAGACGGACTGGGCGGCCTCGATATAGGCGTCGGCGCTCATCGCCGCGATGCTCGCGACGAGGGCCTCGACGTGCGCCGGGTCGCCGTCCTCGACGAGGGTCTCGGTCGCGTAGCGGCGGGCATAGTCGTCTATCGAGCCGTCGCGGATCGTCTTCTCGATCGCCGCGGCGCGGGTCGCGCCGGCCTCGCCCTGGGTGGCGAAGGAATCGGCGATGACGAGGCTCTTCACGAGGTGCGGCGCGATGTCGGTGAGGTGCGCCGCGATCGGCCCGCCCATCGAGATCGCCACCACCTTGGCCGGCTTGCCGCCGAAGGCGGCGAGCACCGCGGCGAGGTCGGTCGCAACGTTGCGCACCGTGAAGCCGCCGTTGCGGCTCGAGCGGCCATGGCCGCGGGCATCGACGGCGATCACGTCGAAATGCGGCGACCAGCGGCGGATCTGCTCCTGCCAGAGCCACGCGGCGGTGCCGAGGCTGTGGATCAGGAGAAGCGGCTCTCCAGCACCGGCGCGATCATAGCCGAGGCGTTCCCCATTCACGTCGATCTCGGACACGGCTTCCATCCCTTGGTTGGCGGTTCGCGGCGGTCCGGCCGCAACGGGGCAGGTCCTCCCCATCGGCCTGCGCCTCATCGTATGGCATTAGTAACGTCATACATTATGACAGGTCAAATCCTTACGCTGCGCCCCGGCGCGCCCGCTGAGGCGTCGCCGAACGCATCCCCTTTGAAAATCGAGACGCGGAATCGGGAGAAAGCCCATGGAGATCGATGACCACGGCGGCGGTGTTTACGGGGTCGTTTTCACCCGCACGGCCGACGGCAACCACCTGACCTCGCCGCAGATCGCGGACTTCGCGGCAACGCTCGATCGCGTGCTGGCGAAGCCCGATCTCAAGGCGGTGGTTCTGTCCGGCGAGGGCGCGCATTTCTGCGCCGGGCGCATCGGCGCCAAGGGCCTGACCTCGGCGGCGGACGTGCGGGACGACCTCAACCTCATCCTCGAGGTCAACAGCCGGCTGCGCAGCTCTCCGGTGCCCTTCGTCGCAGCGGTCGAGGGCAAGGCGTTCGGCTTCGGCTGCGGGTTCTCCACCCAGTGCGACGTGACGATCGCCGGAGATGGCGCCGTGTTCGCGCTGCCGGAGATGTCTCACAAGCTGCCGCCGCTGATCGTGCTGTCCTATTTCGGCAAGTTCGTCCCGTTCAAGAAGGCCTTCGAACTCGCGCTGACGAGCCGGGAATTCGGCGCGGCCGAAGCGAAGGAGATCGGGATCGTCACCGAGGTCGTCCCGACCGGCGGCGCCTTCGAGCGCGCCCTCGCCTTCGCCCGGACGATCGCGGAGCTCGACGCGGAATCGGTCCAGCTCCTGCGCGCCTTCGCCCGCCGGGTCGCAGGGCTTTCCGACGACATCGAGGCGCGCAACGGCGTCGCGACGATGGCGATCGCCCTCGCCGCCCGCGCGAGCGCGCACTGAGGAGCGCACGGCGCGGCAGCGGCTCCCGTTTCGGAGGAACGACTTTGACCGACAGCGTGCTCTTCATCGGGGCGGGACGAATGGGCGGCCTGATGGCCGCCCGCCTCGCCGACAGCGGCGTTCCGATCGCCGTCGCGGACCTCTCGGAGGGGGCGCTCGAGCCGTTCCGGGCGCGGGGCCTTCCGACCGCCACGACCGGCGCCGATCTGCCGGGCGATATCGTCATCACCATGCTGCCGACCGACCGTCACGTCCGCGACGCCCTCGTCGGTCCCGGCGGCGCCTGCACGACGATCCCCCGGGCGATCGTGGTCGACATGTCGAGTGCGGCCCCGGCGAGCACCGTCTCCCTTGCCGGCGATCTCGCAGCGATCGGCACCGAGATGCTCGACGCGCCGGTGAGTGGCGGCATGGCGGGGGCGCGCGCCGGCACGCTCATCGCCATGGTCGGCGGCGACAAGGCGGCCTTCGCCCGCATCCGCCCCCTGATGGAGCGGATGTGTGGCGAGGTGTTCCACCTCGGCCCCGTGGGCTCTGGTCATATCGTCAAGGCGCTCAACAACTTCCTGTCGGCCGCCACGCTGTGGACGGCGACCGAGGCGCTGATCGTCGGCACCCGCCTCGGCCTCGATCCCGACGCCATGCTCAAGGTGTGGACGGCCGGCTCCGGCAAGAGCCACGCGACCGAGGTGAAGCTGCCGCGCCACGTGCTGACCGGCACCTTCGATTTCGGCCAGAGCCTCGATTTGTTCTGCAAGGATATCGGCATCGCGGCCGACCTCGCCCGCCGCGCGGACACCGAAACGCCGGGGCTCGACGCCTTGATCGCCCTGTGGGGCGCCGCCCGCGACCGTCTCGGCGGCGGCGCCGACATCACCGCGATCGCCAGGATGCTCGATCCCGACGCCGGAGGGTGATCGGGCATTGGTATGGCCTGCAGATCCGCTCAACCGCAATTTTGCCTGGCGGGACGATGAAGTTTTGAAAACGGTGCGCGGGCGTCTTAAAGTCGTCGTCGTGCGCCGGATGGCGCCACCACCAACGCAAAAAAGGCCGCCATGACCGAGACGCCCGCCCCCGACGCCTCCCTTCCGCTGTTCTATCGGAAGCCGATCCTCCTGCGGTTTCAGGATCACGGCGCCTATGGCGTGCGCCCGCAGAGCGATTTCCGTTTCGCCGCGGAAGCGATCGCCGTTCCGCTCGTTGGCAGCGAGTTCGCAGCGGCTGGTCGCCACTATCCGATCGTGTTCGCCACAGAGGGCTCAGTGATGCCGCTCGCGGTGACGGGGATCGCGGCGGGCCGCAATCTCTTCGTCGAGACCGATGGCCGCTGGCGCTCGGGCACCTACATCCCCGGCTATGTGCGGCGCTACCCGTTCATCGGCATGACCGCCCCGGACCCGTCCGCGCCGCTGATGCTCGGCATCGACGCCGAGAGCGAGCGCCTGACCAAGAACGCCCACCGCGACAGCGCCGACGCGCTGTTCGACGCCGCTGGCAAGGCGACGGACACGAGCCGCAACGCCATGGCGCTGTGCGAGGCCTATGCTCTCGACCACGAGCGGACGCGCCTCTTCGGTGAGGCGCTCGAGGCGAACGGCCTCCTCATCGAGCAGACCGCCCAGGTCCGCTACGCCGACGAGAGCGGCGCGAGCGTGCGTGGCTTCCGCGTCGTCAACGAGCAGGCCTACCGCGCCCTCTCGCCGGAGGTGCTCGCCGACTTCCACGGCAAGGGCTGGCTCGAGATGATCGTGCTCCACCTCGCCTCCCAGCTTTCGTGGCAGGGTTTGGTGGAGGCCTCGGCTCCGGCGCAGACCAAGGCGGCCTGACGGCCCCCGTCTGACCACACGACACGGCGGGCCTTTGCGGCCCGCCGATCCCTTCAAGCCACGTTACCGAGACCCGACCGCGCCGCCTTGCGGCAGGCGTTCGGCCCGATCCGCGACGGAGAGGATTGCCTCGGCGGCGCGCCGGACCCCCTGCGCGCGCTGCATGCGCGCCGCGCAGTCCGCAAGACGGGCGCGCATCGGCGCATCCGCAATGAGCGAGCGGATCGCAGCGGCAAGATCCTCGGCACTCCAGCGATAGCGATCGAGCGCCGCTCCGACGCCCGTTTCCGCGGCGCGGCGCGCATTGTCGTGGCCGTCCCAGCAATAGGGCATGACGAGCGAGGGGACGCCGTAATAGAGGGCCTCGCAGAAGCTGTTGTTGCCGCCGTGGTGGATGAACAGGCGCGCCTGGGCGACGACGCTCGGCTGCGGAAACCAGCCGTCGAGAAAGACATTGTCGGGCACCCGGCCGTAGAGATCCCGCCAAGCGCCGACATTGACGAGGAAGCGGCAGGGCAGCGTTTCGAACACCGCGAGCATCCGCTCGATGAGGTGGGTATCCATCGCCCCGAGGCTGCCGAAGCTCAGATAGACGAGCGGCCCGTCATCGTGGGCGGCGAAGGGCGGCGGCGTGAACGGCCCCTCCGACCGCACGCAGCCGTCGAGATAGACGAAGCGGTCGGGATCGAGCGCGGTCGCCCGCGGGTAGCGGACGATGTCCGGGGCGAGCAGGAGATTGAGGAAGGGCGAGGCTTCGAGGAACTGGCCGGCGGGATAGTGTGTGCGGCCGGCACTCGCCAGAAAGGCGTTGAAGCGAGCGTGGGCCGGCGCGACCGCGGCCCGATAGCGCGTCTCGAACGCGCCCCATGCGGAGCGGTCGTCCGTCGGCAGGCCTGAGAGATAAGGCGGCACGGCCGGATCGGGCAACTCCGTTTCCGCGCAGGAGACGACCCGAACCCACGGCACGCCGGCCTCGGCGATCGCCGGAAACATCACCACGTTGTCGAGCACGACCGCCGCAGGCTTCAGCCGAGCGAGGAGCCGTCTCAACGGCGCTTCGGCGGCGATCGCGGTGTCGACGATCGCCTCCCAGGTCGGCGCCACATAGGCCTCGATCTGCTCGGTGGGCGAAAGGCGGAAACTTTCCTTATGGCGGGCGACGAAGGCCGTCCAATCGGCGGGCGCGGCCACGCCGCCCTGGGCAATGATGGGATATTCCGGAAAGCCGTAATCCGCGAACACGCCGCGGAAGCCGTCGTGGCAGATGAAGACCGGGCGGGCGCCGGCGCGGCGGAGTTCCTGCGCGATGCCGATGCAATTGAGCGCCGCCCCGTAGCTCGCCTCGGGGAACAGCGCGATGGTGCGGCCCGCCCCCGCGAATCCGGCGCGTTCGGAGCCATCGCGTTCATCGCCCGACAACCCGCAGGGGCACCGGAACGCCGCGCCCGACGACCTTGGGCCGCTCGACCTTGGACAGGCGGAGGTGGACACGCATCAGATCCGCGGCGAGTTCGAGATCGCCGCGCTCGATCTCGACGAGAATCTGGAGATGCTCGCGGTTCGATTGCATCAGGCGAAAGACGTTGGCGCCGCCGCCTCCCATGCCGCTCCCCATCCCGGTGCGCCGCCGCCGGTGGTGGGCCGTCAGCGCCTCCTCGATGAAGGCGTTGCCGCAGGAGCGGGCGACGAGGGCGTGAAAATCCCGATCGGTGCGGTCGAACAGCGCGAGATCGAAGGCGGCCGCGTCGGCGGCGGCGAGCCGCTCCATCGCCTCGCGCAGGCTCGACAGGGCGATCGGATCGGCATGGAAGCCGGGCGCGAGCAGCGCAGCCGGTTCCAGAATCATACGGAACTCGAAGCTCTGGCTTTGCGATTCCGGCGTCAGCCCGGCCGGCTTGAAGATCCATTGCTGGCCGGCGGCGCGCTCGACGAGTTGCTCCTCGAGCAGTCTTTTGAGCGCGTTCTGTACAATCTGCCGGGACACCCCGTAGCGGCGTTGCAGCCCCGCGACCGTCTGCGCCTCGGGTATGCGGCGGGCGGCGAGATCGCGCAGCACCGACTCGTAGAGGCGATCCTCCTCGCCGGCCGGCAGCGGCGGACCGTCCTCGGTGACGGTCGCCGGATCGACCGCGAGACGGTATCCGCCCTCGCTGTCGGCCTCCGCCAGCCCCTGCCCTTCAAGAATTTGAAAAACCTTGCGGATCGGCGTTCGGGAGACATTGCAGCGGGACGCGAAGAGCTGCTCCGGCAGCCGATCGCCGGCGCTCAGGCCGTCCGCGCGGGCGACCTTCAGCACCTGTAGCGCCAGATCCAGATGGCGCTGCCGCGGCGGCCTGCCCGTCTCCGTCATCGATCCTGTCCGATTGCGATCGTTTGCGCATGCTGCCCCCGAGCGCGCCCGGAAGGCAAGAGCCGGCAAAGCGGAATTGCGCCGCCGCATCGAAATCAGCTTGACGTATTTTTGTCGCGATTAATACTGTGCCTCACGGGGCGAACAGAACCGCACCAGCGGACGGTCGCCCACCAGAGACGGAACACAGGCGAAAGCCAGGGGAGCCACGTC